>SAAR01000430.1 GCA_009916335.1 Erysipelotrichia bacterium
GTTTATTATAGGTGTTATTTTCAGTATCGCCTATCAAGTTAGAATGCCAGTTTTTGTTTACTTGATTGCATTGGTAGTGGTCTACATTTACCAGTTGATATTTTCAAATGCCATTAAAAACTTCAAAAAAACTGCAGTAAAAAGCTTATTTGTTGTCATGGGGATTGTGGCGATGTCTGCAGGAGTTGAATATTATGCACAGCATCAACATTTTGCAGAATATGATAAGAAATATACGAGAAGTCTTTTGTACTATGTTGATTTAGGATTAACTGATACAGGATCAAATCACTATGCTCTTCCGCAAAATATTCTCTACCCTGAAACTGCGGAAAAGTTTGCGACTAAAGCTGATCTAGCACCACAGATTAAAGCAGATATTAAGAAAAGATTATCTGAGTATGGTTTATCAGGTCTCATCAGACATCAGAGTACTAAATTCAAGCTTTTCGTTCAAGATGGTAGCTTAGGCTGGACTGTTGAAAGAGTTTTGCAAGAACCAAATGTGATTCCAACTAAATTAACAAAATCAAAATTAGGTCAAAACATCAGAGATATTGTCTATGTTGGCCGCCCCTACTATGCAAATTATGCACTCTATATGCAATTTGTTTGGATCATTGTTGTGTTTGGGTTGGTGAAATACTTTAAAAAGTATAAACATGTCTCGGATACCGAACTGGTATTACAACTTGTTTTATTTGGTGGGATCCTCTTCTTATCGCTATTTGAAGCAGGTAGAAGTCGCTATTTAATTCAGTTTTTACCAGCGATTATTCTATTGTCTTCCTTCGGATATCAAAAAAAGAAAATAGATTAGTTTAGGGAAATTGAAGATGAAACATATGAAAATGATTGTGGGTGCGTTATCAATTGTAGTGTTACTGATGGTTAGTATTCTAGTTTATAACAGATTGAATGGTCATTCGAATGTTGTGATACCTAAGTCAAGCCAAGTTAAACAAACTTCAACTTCTAAAACATTGACAAAAAAATCTTCGGAAGACATTCTTGATAAGAGTGACCAAACAGAGAGTTCTGAACCAGCAAAATCTGATAGTTTTGCTGCGGATCAGCATGTAACTGGACAAGAAATTAAGCTTGCGCGTCAAGAGCTAAAACGGGCAGGTATTGATACTGATAAATTGAGTGATGAGGAGATTTCAGTTTATATTGAACAAGCAAAGGTGGAAGGAAGGATTATTGTTGAAGTCGCTAAAAGTTTTGGCAATATTTCGGATTAATTCTTCCAAATTAAAACAGATGTAAGTGCAGGTTTTCACAGTGTGACTATGCTAACCTGCATTTTTTTCTTAAATATATTATTCTGATATTTTGAGACATTCTAATTTATGGTACATTCATAAGATTCAAAAAAATAGGATGAAGTTGAAAAAAATCCTTTTATATAGTTCTTTTAAGAATACAAATTATTTTTTGTTTTAATGGAACACTATTAAAATATATTATTGTTTTGCCATTTTAGTGATAGTGAGATATAATAAAAGATGTGATTATCTATTGATAGTTTAATGAAATTGCATTAATTATTATAATTTAAATATCTTATCAATCACTAGAAGGAAGGATTATCTTATAAAAAAATAGTGTTGCTCGTTGCTCTGGGCCTTTTAACGGGCCAGAGTACCTATGCAGAAGAAACGACATCGGTACCTGCAGCGCAGGTGTCTTCAAGTGAGATGGGTCTTCCTGAGTTAAGTGATTTTATCAACGAAGGAGGAGCTGCGCAAGAAACGACGACGTCAGCTCCGGACCCCCAAAAAGTAAAAGTTTCTAGCGAAGCTAATTTTAGTCTTGGAGGAATGAATTGGCAAAAAGTTAAAGAAGACAATTCAGAAGCTAATATTGGGATAGCCTATCAATCTCAAGGTCGTGTTGTTTTTAATTGGCAATATTATGATATTAGTCAAAAAAATTGGGTTACAATGAACGCAAATACAATATCCAATTGGATAACCTTCAAAGCACCTCATGCGGGCCAATATTTGATACATGTTTATGGGACAAATGAAGCAGGCGACACAAAAGAGTTTGCGATTGGTTGGAATGTTGCAGCTGAGTCCATATCTTTAAAAGGTATGACTTGGCAGACACTTGATGGTTTGGGAGCAAAAGCTAATATCGGCGTATCTTATAAATCAAATAGTCCGGTGACTTTTACTTGGCAATACTATGATATTGCTAAAAAAGAATGGCAGGTTATTGCAAAAGATACCACCTCAAATTGGATCACTTTCAATGCACCCCATACGGGCCAGTATTTGATTCATGTTGAAGCGAAAACTGCAGGTGGGCAGACTGCCACTTATGATATTGGCTGGACTGTGGAGACTGAATTTGTGACCTTGAAAGGGATGACTTGGCAGAAGGTTGATAAATATGGTGCAAAAGCTAATATTGGTATTAGTTATCAGGCTAATAGTCCAGTAACCTTTACTTGGCAATATTATGATATTGCTAAAAAAGAGTGGCATATCATTGCAAAAGATACATCATCCAATTGGATCACTTTCAATGCACCTCATACAGGCCAGTATTTGATTTATGTTGGAGCTAAAACAAAGGGTGGACAGAGTGCGGCCTATAATATTGGTTGGAATGTAACAACTAAAGAAGAGCGGATTAATAAAATCATCTCTAAAGCAAGTTCTTGGATTGAACTTTTTGGGACAGGAGATTTTGTTTCTG
>SAAR01000431.1 GCA_009916335.1 Erysipelotrichia bacterium
TATTCGTAGATACATCAAAGAAACAAATTTTATTCCATCTTTTTTACTGACTTTTAGCCCTAATTTAAAGGCTTTTCTAGCTTAACTTAATGGTAGTGATGGGGGGGGTGGGAGATTAAGATTAACCCAAAACAAAGTAAAAGTCCGTTAAAATTCATTTAC
The DNA here is from genome assembly GCA_009916335.1 of Erysipelotrichia bacterium. The sequence continues at coordinate 163 of SAAR01000431.1, forward strand.
TTTATGAAAAATATTTTTTCTAATCTGCAGAATGTTTAAGAATTTTAGAAGAAAAAAGAGAGTTATTATGAAAGTTTTGGTAACAGGTGGAGCGGGTTATATAGGCTCTCAAACTTGCGTAGAGTTACTTAATGCAGGATTTGATGTTATTGTTTATGATAACTTTTCAAATAGCTCTCCTGAACCTTTAAAACGTGTTGAGCAAATTACAGGGAAAAAAGTTCCTTTTATTGAAGGTTCCATCCGTGATGAAAAAGCCCTTGATTTAGCGCTGAATGGGTGTGATGCAGTGATTCATTTTGCTGGGCTCAAATCTGTTGGTGAATCCGTAGAAAAGCCTTTAGAATATTATGATACGAATGTCTATGGTACTCTTTGTTTACTTCGTACTATGCAAAAATTACAGATTAAGAAACTTGTTTTTAGTTCATCTGCTACTGTTTATGGTGATCCAGAATTTTTACCATTTACGGAGAAGCATCCTTTACGTACAACAAACCCCTATGGTCAAACAAAACTGGTCATTGAAGAGATGTTGCGCGCTTTATATGTGAGTGATTCAACATGGAAGATAATGATTCTTCGTTATTTTAATCCTGTTGGGGCACATGAAAGTGGTCTCATTGGTGAAGATCCACAAGGTACCCCCAATAACCTTATGCCTTATATTGCCCAAGTGGCTGTTGGTAGACGAGACAAGGTTAATGTTTTCGGTGATGACTATCCTACACATGATGGTACAGGAGTGAGAGATTATATCCATGTCGTTGATCTAGCTCTTGGGCATGTTAAAGCACTTCATTCGCTGTCTATTCCTCAATGTACTGCGATCAATCTTGGCGCTGGGAAAGGTTATAGTGTATTGGATGTTATTAAAGCTTTTAGCAAAGCCTGTGGTAAAGAGATCCCTTATAAAATTATGCCTAGACGTGCGGGGGATATTGCAGAGTTTTATTCAGATCCAACTTTGGCAAAAAAGCATCTCTTTTGGGAAGCTAAGCGTAATTTAGATGCTATGTGTACAGATATGTGGAATTTTCAAATTAATAATCCTAAAGGTTATAACTAATGGTTAACTTGATTTTATGTGGTGGTAGTGGTACGCGTCTTTGGCCACTTAGTAGAACTTTAATGCCAAAACAATTTATAAAACTTTTTGATAATAAATCACTTTTTCAGTTAACGATAAAACGCAATAGTAGTATTTGTTCTAAGCAATTGATAGTTTCTAATGCAGAGCAGTATTTTATAGCATTAGATCAGTTAGATGAACTTGGAGATAAAAGTGAAAGTTCATACCTACTTGAGCCTATTGGTCGCAATACAGCGCCAGCAATTGCACTTGCATGTATGACTTTAGATAAAGAATCTATAGTGCTTGTAACACCCAGTGATCATTTGATCAAAAATCAAACTTCTTATGAAGCAGTTCTTCAAAGAGCTAAAGAACTTGCAAGCGAGGGCTTCCTTGTAACTTTTGGAATTAAACCATCTTTTGCAGAAACTGGATTTGGTTACATTGAAGCCAATGGTGAAAATGTCAAAGCTTTTCATGAAAAACCAGATAGTTTAACTGCTGAAGCATATGTACAAGCAGGAAATTATTATTGGAATAGCGGGATGTTCTGTTTTAAAGCGGGTGTTTTTTTAGAAGAACTAGAACGCTTTGTTCCTGAAATTTACACTACATGTAAAACTGCATTGGAAAATGCTAAAAATAATGGTTGCATACGTATTTTACATGAAGATATGATAGTCATTCCTGAAGATAGTATAGACTATACTGTTATGGAAAAAAGCTCAAAAGTTAAAGTGATATCAAGCGATATTGATTGGAGTGATGTAGGAAGTTTTGATGCACTTTATGAAGAATTACCCAAAGATATTTCAGGTAATACAGTCTATGAAAAACACATTTCTATAGATAGTAAAAAGAATCTTATTTTTGCAAAAAATAAAAAAATAGCAACGATTGATGTGGAAGATCTGATTATTGTAGACACTGGAGATGCTTTACTTGTTAGTAAAAAAGGTGCTTCACAAAAAGTGAAGCAAGTCGTTGCTGAACTTAAAAAACGCAATACCGATCTACATAATATTCACTTAACGGCACATCGTCCTTGGGGAACTTACACAATACTTGAAGACACCCCTGGATATAAGATAAAGCGTATTGTCGTTAACCCTGGTAAACGCCTTAGCCTGCAAAAACACTTTCACAGAAGTGAACATTGGATCGTTGTTAGTGGAACGGCTACTGTGACTGTAGGAGATGAAACGAGGCTAATTCGCCCAAATGAAAGTACCTACATCAAAATGGGTGAAATACATCGTCTTACCAATGATGGAAAGATACCAATTGTGCTAATTGAAGCGCAAGTAGGTGAGTATACAAACGAGGATGATATAGTTCGTATAGAAGATGAATATAACAGAATAAATTAAATAAACCCAAACTGCTAGTTGTAAATATGGTTTGAAAGTTGCTTTAAACTCCATAAAAAGCCGTGGGAGGCGAGATTATGGAGCGAGATATTATAACAGTTT
>SAAR01000432.1 GCA_009916335.1 Erysipelotrichia bacterium
GGATTATATGTATACTAAAAAACTTGAAAAAGATAAAATTGACCCTACTGTTGCTTTGACAATGGCTTTAGAAATGGCGGTGTCAGATGAAGTATAACGTTGACACAGTCCGAGAGAGTGGTTGGTACAATAAAAAAGAATGGTTGGCAGTCCGTGATTATGTAAGACAACGTGACAAAATGACTTGTGTAAGATGTGGCGCATTCGGTGCTAAAAAGTACGAAGTTGACCATATTATTGAGCTAACTTGGGAAAACCTTGATGATTGGAAAATAGCGCTGAACCCTGATAATCTACAACTCCTTTGTAAGTCTTGCCATAACAAGAAAACAGGCGAGTATAAACGAGGGAAAGGCGTAAGTTTATGGTAGAAAGGGGAAAAATTGAACATATTCGGAAAAGTAGTATCATTTTCACGTGGAAAACTAAACAACGATACTCAAAGAGTTACAGCATGGCAAAATGAAGCGGTAGAATATACAAGTGCTTTTGTAACTAATATTCATAATAAGATCGCTAACGAAATAACAAAAGTAGAATTTAATCATGTTAAATACAAAAAATCTGATGTTGGATCTGATACTTTGATTAGTATGGCAGGTTCTGATTTAGATGAAGTGCTTAATTGGAGTTCTAAGGGCGAACATAATAGCATGGAGTTTTGGCAGAAAGTAATTAAAAAGTTACTATGCACGCGCTATGTTGACCTGTACCCTATATTTGATAGTGACACAGGAGAACTATTAGACCTACTCTTTGCTAACGATAAAAAAGAATATAAGCCTGAAGAATTAGTAAGGCTTATCAGCCCTTTCTATATCAATGAAGATACAAGTATTTTAGATAATGCTCTAGCTAGTATTCAAACTAAGCTGGAACAAGGTAAAATGCGTGGCTTACTGAAAATTAATGCTTTCCTTGATATTGATAATACACAGGAGTATCGAGAAAAAGCACTAGCAACAATAAAGAACATGCAAGAGGGGTCGAGTTACAACGGTTTGACACCAGTTGATAACAAGACAGAAATTGTAGAACTTAAAAAAGATTATTCTGTTTTAAATAAAGATGAAATTGACCTTATTAAATCGGAACTTTTGACAGGTTACTTTATGAATGAAAATATTTTGCTTGGCACAGCAACACAGGAACAGCAAATTTATTTTTATAACTCTACTATCATTCCTTTACTAATTCAACTTGAAAAGGAACTGACTTATAAACTAATTTCAACTAACCGCAGACGAGTAGTTAAAGGTAATTTATATTATGAACGTATAATCGTAGATAACCAGCTATTCAAGTTTGCAACTTTGAAAGAATTAATTGACTTGTATCACGAAAACATTAATGGGCCTATTTTTACACAGAATCAACTTCTTGTTAAAATGGGCGAGCAACCAATTGAGGGCGGAGATGTTTACATAGCTAACCTTAATGCAGTTGCTGTTAAAAACCTAAGTGACCTACAAGGCAGTAGAAAGGACGTAACAAGCACAGATGAAACTAATAACCAATAGTGCTGAAATTAAAGTAACTGAAAATGAGGACGGTTCGAAATCGTTTAAAGGTATTGGGTCAGAAGTTGGGGTAGAGAATCTTAACGGTATGATTTTGACTCCTAACTGTATCGAGTTTGCTAGAGAACGATATCCATTACTATATGAACATGGTTCAGGTTCGAACGAAGTTATCGGGGACGCTAAAGTCTATTATGATTTAGCTACTAATAAATACCTGACCGATTTCACGCTTTATGACAACGCACCAAACATTAATAAGGCTGTAGAAAATGGTGCTTTTGATTCTTTATCAATTGCCTATTATATTACAGAATACGAGTTTAATGAAAATGACGCTCTAGTTGTAAATAAAGCACAGTTTAAAGAGATTTCTCTTGTTTCAGTACCAGCAGACCCTAATGCAAAATTTATTCAAAATGCTTTAGGCGAAGAACTTACAGAAGAACGCAACAAAATTATTGAAAGCCGAAACGCTTTGAAAGAAATTGAGGATATTAAAAAGAAATATGAATAAACCAGATTTAATTGAAAAACAAAACCGCTTGGCAGAACTTAAAGAAAATAATGTATCTTTAAAATCTCAAATCAATGGCTTTGAAGTAAAAAACGCAATTGAAGACTTGCCAAAAGTACAAGAATTAGAAAAAACATTTTCAGAAAATTCAATTGAAATTATCAAAATCGAGAATGAACTTAACGCACAGGAAGAAAAACAAGAAGGAAAATCTAAAATGACAAACTTTATTGAATCACAAAACGCTGTAACAGAATTTTTTGATGTATTGAAAAAGAACTCTGGTAAAACAGAAATTAAAAACGCTTGGAACGCAAAACTTTCTGAAAATGGCGTAACTATCACAGATACAACTTTCCAACTTCCACGCAAATTGGTTGAGTCAATCAACACAGCTTTGTTAAATACTAACCCAGTATTCAAAGTTTTCCATGTTACAAATGTCGGTGCTTTGCTAGTATCACGCTCATTTGATTCAGCTAATGAAGCACAAGTCCACAAAGACGGACAACAAAAAACAGAGCAGGCTGCGACACTCACTATTGATACTCTTGAACCTGTAATGGTTTATAAATTGCAATCACTTGCTGAACGTGTTAAACGTCTTCAAATGTCATATTCTGAACTTTACAACTTGATTGTAGCAGAACTTACA
>SAAR01000433.1 GCA_009916335.1 Erysipelotrichia bacterium
ATATATACCTATGTCTCAAGATGGGAAAATAATACCAGATATTCCACTTGATCAGCCTAACATGAATGATGGTGGAATTATGGAATTTGCTTTAACTGCAGTAAGAGATATAAATATGTATGATTATGTGAATTGGAAAACTCAATTAACTAAAACACAGCCTTATTTTACAGTATTAGGTTGGGATTCTTATATTTCAGAGTTTCAAAAGTCAAATACAATAAATACAGTAAAAAAAGAAAGAATGGTTGTAAATATGACACCTACTGCTCCACCTTCTATAATAAGGAAAGGTGAAGTTCATGTTGATAATGCCCCCCCAATATATGTATGGATAGTAGAAATACCAGCAAATATAAAATATATATCCAGTGCCGATATTGTCTCTAAAACAAATACAGTAAGTGGTGTAATAAGATTAACCATTATTAGATCTAGCACAATTGAAAACCCTAATGGTGTAGGAATTCAGATTTATCAGTTTGATACTTCAAGAACTAAAGTCGCAAGCTAATATAATTTTTGACATTTTATTTAATAAGTTTTAAAAAAATATATAAAACTTATAGACAAAAAAATATTATGTCTTATTGTTAAAAAAATAATATATTTATTAAACGGAGAAAAAGATGACAAATAAAAATAACATTAAATTTGTTAAGTCAAAATTAAGTCTAGCTATTACTTCAGTAGCGATAATCTTTTCAGCAAATGCTATGGCTGATAATACAATAGATGGCGTTCCTTCTGTTCCACCTCCTGCTGCCGCAACAACAAGTCAAGCAGGATCGCTGCCACAAGTTCAAACAACTGGAACCCAAACTTTATCTCAACAAATGAGCAATAGTGGTCAAGCAGCAAACCCTATAATGCCACAAGGAGTAGCGCAAGCACCACAAAGTTTACCTCCATTGCCTATGCAAAATCCACAAAAACCAAATAGTGCTGATCTTGATAGCGTAGTTGCTGACTATATGAGTATGACTCCTGATGAAATCAAAAATATAAAACAAAAGGTTAATGCTCGTGCAAAAGCAGCGGCTGAATTACCTGTTCCAGAACCAAAACCTGTGACTGGTTCTATTTCAGTATCATTAGCACCTGGTTCTCAGCCACCAGTAATTAGACCATTTGTGAATAACACAACTATATTTGTTGTTATTGATAGTACAGGGCAACCTTGGCCTGTTGAAAACTTCATTGTTGGTGATGATGCTGCGTTTTCTGTAAAAAGATTTGATTTAAATCCAAAAGGAAGTTCGTTCTCTATAGTTCCAAAAGGTATGTATTCAAGAACAAACTTAGCTTTAAAACTTGAAGGACAAGATACGCCTATAATTGTAAACCTTATAGCTGGACAAGCAGAACTCGATTCAAGAGTTGAAGTTAGAGTTCAAGGAAGAGGACCAAACGCATCAATTATTTCGCAAGAAATGGTTCAAGGTACAGATGCTAGATTGTTGCCAATACTTGATGGTATACCACCAGAAAATGCTAAAAGATTGAAATCGAATGGCGAATCCAATACTTCTGTATGGTTGAAAAATGGAAGATTTATTGTAAGAACACCATTAAAAATAATTTCACCTGCAAGTAACAGTTTTGTATCAAGTGCCGAAGGAAATATGAACGTCTATGTTATTAATCAAGTTCCACAATTAAGAGGAATTATAGACGGTAAAATAGTTTCAGTTAATATTTCTGGTTATTAAGAATAAAGGGGAAAAAAATGGCTAAAAAAACAAAATCAAAATTTAAAGGTGCAATTATAGGTGGTTCAGTAATTCTTTGCCTCATTATTATTGCATTTATTAGATTAAGTGGAAATGAAGAAACTGTAAAACCAAATAGTGAAAATAGTAATAATGATTCTTCAATTGCTAACTCTGCAAATACAGTAGAAACACTTCCAGGAACTAGTGATAGAAAATCATATAATGATTTACAAGATAAAGAAAATCAAAAAAATGTAAAAAAAGCAATAGAAGATGGTAATACAAGCATTCCAGTTCTTACTAAGCAAGACGTTGATAATAAAAACGACCCATTTAATGATTTAAACTTAAATCAAATAAAACCACAATTAAAAGAGGAAACACCAGTGATAGATACTACACCTCCTGCACCACTACCAGAACCAGTAGTGCAACAAGCTCCGCAGGTTGTGCAGCAGCCTGTATCGGCTCCTATTCAAAATACATATAATTATGGTGAAAGGGGCGACCAAAGACAAAAAGTTGAAGCTCAATTAATGGGATATTTAAATCAGTGGAAACCATCAGTAGCAAGTCAAGAAAGAGATTATACTGGACAAGATATTGAAAAAATAAGTGCTAATACTTCTACTGGAAGTAGTAATTCATTAACAAATGTATCCTCTGTTCAGGGGAATGGTGGTGCTACATTAGTTAGAGCAGGAACAATAATTCCTGGTGTTTTAATTTCTGGATTAAATAGTGATACCCCTGGGCCTGTTCTTGCTCAAATAGTTTCTGGAAAACTAAAAGGAGCAAGGCTTATGGGTGAAATGAAAGCATCCGATAGTGGAATAGTTATTCAGTTTACTAAATTAAGTATGATCGGACAACCTAAAACATTTGAAATTAACGCTTATGCTTGATCTTCATCGCGATTGGTTTGGAGGCATTGAAAACAAAACCGCGAATGTTTTCGCGGCTTTGCCGTTCAC
>SAAR01000055.1 GCA_009916335.1 Erysipelotrichia bacterium
TCCACTTGTGTTTGTTGTATCTCCTGTATCTACCTTTTTCACTTCTTTTTTACTTGTATCTGCTGGTGTTGTCTTATCAGGTTCTACTGGATCCACTGGCGTTGTTTTATCAGGTTCTACTGGATCCACTGGTGTTGTCTTTTCTACTTTTTCTTCATATACTAATGCATATGTTGAGAACTTATCTGTCGCAAATGATAATGTACCATCTTCATTTAATGTTGTTTCTAACTTTTCAGCGACTCCTTCATGTACTCTAATTACATAGAATACTCTTCCTTCTTTTACTAACTCTTTAGGTAACGCTACTGTTAATGTGATTGGTTTATCTAATATATCAATATTACCTAATACTTCATTAACATTTGTTTTTAATAACACACTTAAATCTAAGTATTGTGCCACTTCTACTACCTTTGTATCACTACTTAATGATTTTACTTCTTCGTTCACTGCTTTTAATACAGTTTTATCTACATCTGTTTCTTTCACTGCTTCTACAGCAATTTCAGAAGTAATTGTTTTTCCTAATTCAATCGCTCTTAATATTTTATCTGCTGTTTCTTTTGATACATTCTTTGTTGCATCTTTTCCGTTAATGATATGATCAACAATAGATGTTGTTGTTTCTTTAATCACATCTTTTGATGCTTTATCATTTACACCCACTGTAACATCTTCTACAGGTTTTGTAGGATCAACCACTGGTGTATCAACTTCTTCTACAATTTTATTTTTTTCCCAAACTGCATTTAATGTAATATTATCAGTAATTGGTGTAGTAAAATCAAACAATGTGCCATTTAAATACCAACCTTTAAAAGTATATCCTAATTTTGGATTCCCCATTACTTCTTCTTTAACTTTATCTCCATAATAAAGATTCACAACACCTATATTACCGTCTTCATTAAATGTTACAACTAATGCCATTTTCAATTTTCCATCTTCTTCAAATTTAGCAAATTTATAATTTAATATTGGTTTAAAGTTACTAGGTGTTGTGATTGATGAATCGATTGTTTTTCCTTCATCAATATAAAATAAGTCAACAAGTGTCTTTGGTGAAGTAACTTCAACTTCTGAATTAGCAAACTCTAATTTAGTAGTTTTACCATTTTGTGTTGTATTATCAATGTTAATAACTCCCCATGAATTTTTTCCTAAATTAAATTTGGAGATTCCATCTAATTTCAAGGATCCACCATTTAGAATAATTGCTGCTCCCCCTGCTGTTTGTTCGTTATTTACAATTAAATTTTTTGCGGCAACATTGGCACCATAGATATGTATTCCACTTTTGTTTGATTGTGTAGTAATTACAACCAAGAAATCTAATGTGACATTCCCATTAATGAATGTTAACACATTTTCTTTTCCTAGGCTAGTTGTACCAATGATTGAATGACCATTTCCTATAATTTCAATATCATTACTAAATGTTAGAGGTGTAGTTACAGAAACATTACTAGCTAACACAATTTTTGTAATTACTTTTCCTTCACTTTGTTTTGCACTTACAAATGTTTCAAATTTTTCATTTGCAACAAAGGCAGTTTGTGTAGTGCCAGCTCCTCCATCAAGTGCAGTAACTACTTGTGTGAAGTTTTCATCTAAACCAGTAACTTTTGCATTATTTTCTGCACAAACAATTGATTTAGTTCCTACGAATTCATCTGCATTATAATTTACAAAAGTATTTTCAAAATTAGCTTCGGCATTATCAACGTTAATTCCATACCAAGATTTTTCGCCTAAACTTAATATTAAACCTCCACTAAATTTCACTTTTGCTCCATGATTAATAATCATAGGTGCCCCACTATCCGCTAATTTATGATCTACCTTTAAACTATCTGCAGTTAAAGAACCCCCATATACATGTAAAGCAGATTTTTCACTTGCCCCTGATGTAATTGTTACATTCTTAAATGTAACGTTCGCATTAGATAAAGTTACTAAATTTGCTTTTGTATTCGTTTTTCCTACCAATTCCCCATTTTCTATCGTAATGTTTTTAGTAATTACTAATGCTTTCCCTAACTCAACCTTTGCATATCCAAGATCAATAGTATCCCCAGCAGTTGCACTATTAATCTTTTCTTCTAATGCATCTTGTGTCATCATTGTTGTAGCAACAATTTTTGTTGGTAATACAACTAAAGTTAATACCATCGACACACAAGCCAACAAGCTTAAAAATTTCTTTTTCATTTCCTTTTTTTCCTCCCTTTTCTCATAAATCAAAATGAAAAAACATACTAGCTACATACACCAGTATGTAAATGAAAACAAATTATGATATATCAATTTATTCTATTTGCAACTGGCTGTCTTTCTGTTATCCACAGTTAAGACCCTATAGCTTTGCGTCCTTTATTTTTCAATAAAGTTGCCTTTTATAAGAAAGAAAAATCAGACATTTTATTTCAATGATGCTATACTACAAATAGATAGAAAAATCATTGTTTTTCACTTAAAATTTATCAATTTCCCACTGAGTGAAAATGTCTACTTTTTGAGTTGAATTAAGTGAATTAATAAGGCTTTTTTGATTGATTCATTATATTTTTTATAAATTTATTTAACAATTTCATCCATCTTATTGCATATAAAAAAACAGATGTCCTATTAACACCTGTAGTATGTCTATTTTCGTATATGATTCATCACTATTTTTACTTCTTTATACAAACCATAAATAGCACATGCTATCAGTACTATATGCGTCATCATCATAATCAAGCCTGCATATTGAAATAAGTGAATAATATCATTTAACGAAGTCAACTTGAAATTAAAAATAATAATACCTGCGATACACATATAACCTATCACATAAATACCAACTATAACTTTCCATAAAAAGTTACGCTTATGCAACCACTTTTCCTGACTAGCTGCCCATAAATAAATAATGCATATAAGTATAATACCATTCATAATGGAAAGTGATGTCAATAAACTAGTAAATAAAGAAGCAACATTAAAATGAATGTAATCTAAATTGGCAAGTATAATTTTGGCGAAATAAGACATAGGAATATAAAAGCGTTCCAATAAAGCTGTGAACTGTTCATAAGAGGTTAGTGAAATTAAATCACTAGCTAAAATAATAGGAATTACACTTGTGGAAATCGTAAATAGCAAGAATAAGCAATATACACATTTTGTAAGTGTTATTCTTCTTTCCACTGCTCTAAAAAGTCCTCACCTTTAATACATTCATGCTTTGCTAATCCTGGATAGTCTAATTGCTTTAATGCCTCATAAACAACAATTGCGACACAATTACTTAAATTCAAACTGCGTGCCTTTTCCACCATCGGTATTCGCATACAATAAGCTAAATTCCCAGCTAATAAAGGATATGGAATCCCTGTGCTTTCTTTGCCAAAGACTAGGTAAATATCTCCTTCACATGCTTTAAAATCATGTTTTTCAGGTGGGATTTTTCCATAACGTGTTACATAATAATAATGATCACTTGGATTTGCTTGTACAAATGCTTCCCAGTTAGGATAAGTACGATAATCTAATTCCTTACGATAATCCATACCAGCACGACGTAAATGCTTTTCATCTAAAGAAAAACCTAGTGGCTCAATCAAATGTAATTTTGTCCCACTTGCCATACATGTACGCATAATATTCCCTGTATTCTGTGGGATTTCTGGTTCGTATAATACTACATGAATCATCTTATTTCATTCCTTTCATCAACATTTTAAGGGCTATCGCACGATGGGAAATACTATTTTTTTCTGCTTCACTAACATTTGCTAACGTTGTTTTAAATGGTGGATAGTAAAAAATAGGATCATAACCAAACCCATGACTACCAAGAGGTTCATAGGCAATCTCACCCTCACATTTTCCAGTAAAGATTTCATGAGTTCCATCTTTCTTAAAATGACAAATACTACAAACATATTGTGCACCACGATCTTGTGCCTCTTTTAATTCCTTTAAGATATAGTTATTTTTATATTCGTAACTAGTATCTTCCCCTAAAAAACGTGCAGAATACACACCAGGTGCCCCATTTAAATGATTGATACATATCCCTGAATCATCACTAATCACTTCCATATGCAATGCATCATAAATCGCTTTTGCCTTAATGTATGCATTTTCTTCAAAGGTCGTCCCTGTTTCCTCAATAGCAAAATCCCTATCAATATTTAATAAACTAATCACTTCATATTGAAGTGGTGTTAACATCGCTTTAAATTCCTCTACTTTGTGTTTGTTTTTTGTTGCTATTAAAATCTTTTTCATGCGATTTCCTCAATCCTTTCCTCATTTACAAACCATCTTCTTGGATACGTTTGTTGTTTGTTATACAAAATGAGTTGATACCCTATTTGTCCTTGATAATAAATCGTGTCAATATGAGCATAATGATACACTTCTTCTTCCTCAATGATTTTTTCTACAATAAAACGTGTATAAATACTTTTTCGTCTTTCACTGCTTATTTTATTACGCAAATACATTTTTGGCTTTTGTTTAAAGATGCGATAATAATCATAATTCAATAAACCATCGACAAGCATTTCATCTGCATCACTTATTGTTTCCTTCAACAATTGAAACAATTGGTGTGGTTGATATGGTCTTTTTAGTGAATCCATTTTCTCTCCTAATTTCATAAAAAGAGAAAAAGCGTCCTTATATAAACCTAATGCGATAATATGATCAATAGCATATCGACATCTACCATTATTATAATACTTTTCGACAGCATGTGCACATTGATTAATCGCATATAGTTGTTCTTCACTTAACCACTTTGTTTGCACAATGTCATAAGGTGGTTCTTCATTAAAATGATAATCATATAATGCTTGCTTTTTCTTTAACTTAGTACCCTTTAATAGCTTTAAAATACCTAATTGAATTTCATCAGCATGTAAATCATATAAAGCATTAAATGATTGTTTAAACAAAGATACATCTTCATAAGGCAATCCTGCAATTAAATCAACATGCATCACTACGTTTGCTTTTTGTAGACGAGTAATGACTTCTATTAAACGTTCATTATTTTGTATTCGTCCTACTGATTCTAATGTTTTTTTATGAAACGATTGTACTCCTATTTCAAAACGAAACCGTTTTTTATCTGCTTCTTGACAAAAGAATGTTAATAATTCTTCGCTTAATGTTTCAGCGACAATTTCAAATTGAAAAATTTGATGCTTACAATGTTCATTCATATAACGAGCAATTCGCAAGGCTCTTTGTGGGTGTACATTAAAGGTACGATCTAATAGTTTTACGATTTTCACTTTAGAGGTAGCAATTTTTTCAAGTATAGAAAAAACATATTCTTCACTAAACATTCGTACTTGTCGATCACAACTACTTAAACAATATTCACAACCATAAGGACAGCCTCGACTCGTTTCAAAGTAAAAGTAACGATTTTGCATATCGCCTAAATCAAAAGGTAGAAAGTATGGATTATCTAAGCTTTCATTATAAGCTAAATCTACCTTCATTACACTTGTGTTAGGATATTGTTTGGTATAGATGCCCTCTACTTCATAAACACTACCACTCTCTAACATTTGTATATACTGCCAAAAAGATACTTCGCCTTCTCCTAATGAAATGGCATCTACTCCTTTTTCAAGCAAATCATAAGAATCATATGTTACTTCAGGTCCACCGACAATAATATGCTTATCACTAACTTGCTTGATTTTCTTGATAATTTCCATTATTGGTTTAATATTCCAAATATATACACTAAAAGCAATAACTTCTACTGGTTCTTTTAATAATTCAGTAACGATTTTATCAATCTCTTCCTTGATGGTATATTCTTTAATAGATACATCTTCTTGCTTAGGTGCAGCGACATATAGCCATCGCAGTGCTAAATTTTTATGAATGTATTTTGCATTTAATGTGGTTAATAAAACTTTCATACACTACCTCGCTTTTAATATTTTACCAAAAAATAAACAAATATGCTATCATAGTAGTGGTGATATTATGCTTGATACAATAATTCAAAATTTATTTCATACAAAACAATATACTTTAAGTAAAACAGACAAAGGTTTAACCAATCATAATTACCTCTTATGTGTACAAGGAAAACAATACATGGTGCGTATACCACGAGCAGATAGTGGACACATTATCAATCGTAAACATGAAAAAACGGTAAGTACCTTAGCTGCTTGTTTAGATGTAGAAACCCTTTATTTCGATGTAAATAGTGGGATTAAGATTACCTTATATCATGATGGTGTATATACTTATGAACAGTGTCCTTTTCCTGATAAGATTGAACGTTGTGCGAAACTAATGAAACGTTTACACACTTTAGATAAGGTTGACTTTCATTTTGAACCATTTGCGACTTTAACGAATTATCGCTCTCATGTTCATACTCCACTATTTGATTTAAGTGCTTATGATAAAGATATTGAACAAGTGAAACACTTCAACAATCCTGAAGTTTTATGCCACAATGATTGGGTAGATGGCAATATTTTATTTAGCGAACATAAAGACTATTTAATTGATTATGAATATGGAGCGAATAATGATCCTCTATTTGATGTTATTTCATTTTTAAGTGAAAATCAAATTTTTGATCAAACCCTTCGAGAACGCTTTTATGCTGTTTACTTTGATCATCTAAGTGAAGAAACTCGTAAACAATTATATTTGTGGGAGATATTTCAAAATGTCTTATGGTGTAATTGGGCAATGATGATGTATGAATCAAGAAAAGAAAAGATATACAAAGAGATTGCCAATGATAAATATAACGCATTATTAAGCATGAAATAGTTTCATTCTTTTTTTATTCAGTATATAATGAAAACATGAAAAATAAAATTTTATCAATTCTAAATGAATATAAAGAGGATTATATCTCAGGAGAACAAATTGCAAAACGATTGCATATTTCTCGAGTCGCTGTATCTAAGCATATAAAAAAGCTAAGAGAGGAAGGCTATGTGATTCAATCACAAAACAATAAAGGATATTGTTTAAGTGAAGAAAATGACATATTAAATGTTAGTCTTATTAAAGAAAAGTTAGTTCCTTTTTACTACCATGTTGAGATTGCAAAAGAAGTTAGTTCAACCAACGATGTATTAAAGCAACAAGCACAAACATTACAAGAAGGATATGTACTCATTAGTGATACACAAACACAAGGAAAAGGGCGTAATGGTAGAGTCTTTCATTCCCCTAAACAAAAAGGCATTTATATGTCTATTTTCTTAAAGCCTGAAATCAATATACAACAATCATTAAAACTGACAGCTTGTGCGAGTGTGGCAGTGTATGATGCAATTAAAAAAAATTATCATCTTGATAGCAAGATTAAATGGGTAAATGATATTTATATTGAACAAAAAAAAGTGGCTGGTATTTTATGTGAAGCTAGTTTAGAAATGAATACGACTTGTTTAGAGTATATGGTGGTGGGTATTGGTATCAATGTTCACTCCTATAAAAAAAGTGATGAATTAAAAGAAATTGCAGGTAGCATTGAAGATTATACAACAATAAAAATAGAGCGTAATCAATTCATACAAGATATTTTAAATGCCTTTTATGAATACTATATACACCTTGAAACAAATCGTTTTTTAAATGCCTATAAAGCAAACTCCTATGTTTTAGGTAAAGAGGTCATCGTGTATGAAAAACATAATCACTATTTTGCGAAAGTGATTGATATTGATGAAAATGCAGCATTAATAATACAAAAAGAGGATCAAAGCATTACTACTCTATCCTCTGGTGAAATTAGTTTGCGATTGAAATGATGTGTTATGCATCATTTTTTTCTTGTTAGAAAACCACACTTTTGACACAATGCCTCGCAAGGTTTACGATCTTGAAAGGATTTTTTTAAACGTTTAAAACGTTCTTTTTGCATAATCTCATGGATTGTTTCTTGATGAATGTTCCCTAAATGAATGATGCCTTCCCCATCTAAACAACAAGGTACAACATCACCATTCACAAGAATCGCAAAATGTGTTTTTAAAGCATGGCAATAGCCTACCTCATTTTGTATTTCATTGTCTAAAGAAGGCCATACAAATTCATTATCTTTGTCTACATAAATTGTATCTTTTATTTTTACATTAGGTTTTGTTTTTAAATCATTCATAATCTTTTCATTTAAATGATAATGATGCTTTAATTGCTCAATGATTTTTAAAGAAGCATCATCTAAATGATGATCCAACAAAGTCCACAAACGGTACATAATATAAATTCGTTTCGATAAATGATCACAGCTAGTCAATACATGATGGTAATATTGTGGATCATGATGTTCACAATGTAAGGACACATTTATTTTTTTAATACATTCATGTCGCATTAAAAGCGGAAATGTATCCTTCAATAAAGTTCCATTCGTAGTCATATTAACACGCATCTTTGCTTCATCACAAATATGCAATATTGCATCTAAATGAGGGTGTAATAAAGGTTCTCCTTTTACATGCAAATAAATATTATGACTTACTTGTTTTACTTCTTGTATGATTCTTTTAAATTCCTCTATACTCATATCTTTTTTTACTTGTTTACTTTGTAAACAAAAATGACAGTTTAAATTACAACGATTTGTGATCTCAATATAAACTTTACTAAATTTCAATAAAATCCCTCACTTACTCTATCTTTACATCTTCAATAATTCCATCCATTCATCATAACTCATTTCCGCAATACTTATTTCTCTATTTTCTACACACATATCTGCTAATTCTTTTTTTCTTCTATTCTGAACATTTTCTAGCATATTCAACCATACTTTTTATTATTTAATGCAAGATTATTATACTACAAATAAATACATAAAAATAGCTTTGCCTCATTCTAGCAAAGCTATCTATTTTAAAAGAATTTTACAATGTATCCTTGTATAAAAATAAATAAGATAATGAATGGTAACACATAAGTAACATACCCTCTTATCCATGCAGGAAACTTTACCCCTTTTCCGCTGTTTGCTTCATTGATGAAATTTTTCCAGCCCCATCCATAACGTGAAGTGCAAAATAATAAATACAATAAAGAGCCTAGTGGTAATAAATTATTACTAACAATGAAATCTTCTAAATCTTGTATCGTTGTCCCAGCTCCTAATGGTTGAATATCACTCCATACGTTAAAACCTAATGCACATGGTAAAGATAAGACAAAAATTAAAAACATATTAATAATAATCGCTTTTTTTCTTGAACAGCCTGTTAAATCAATCATAAATGATAAAATATTTTCAAATACTGCAATAATGGTTGTTAAAGCTGCAAAACTCATAAATAAGAAAAATAGTGATCCCCATAATTGTCCTAAGGGCATATTGACAAAAATGTTAGGCAACGTTATAAAAACAAGCCCTGGTCCTTCTCCTGCATTCACTTGATAAGCAAAACAGGCAGGAATGATAATTAAACCTGCCACCAAGGCAACAATTGTATCAAGTATCACAACATTTATTGTTTCCCCTGTTAAAGTGCGATTTTTATCAATGTAACTACCAAAGATCGCTATCGCTCCAATTCCTAAACTTAAGGTAAAAAAGGCTTGTCCCATCGCCGCAAAGATCACTTCACCTACTCCATATTCTAGCATTTTATCGAAATCTGGAATTAAATAATATTTCACACCTGCTAAAGCACCTTCTAAAGTTAATGAGCGAATGACCAAAATGCCCATCAACAACAACAAAGCAAGCATCATGAATTTTGATACTTTTTCAACCCCTTTTTGTAGTCCTTTTGAACATACAACAAAGCCAATAATAACAACGAATGCCATAAAACCTACTTGCAACATTGGATTAGAAAGCATTGTAGAAAACTGAAGACTAATTTGTTCACTATTTAAATGGTTAAATTCACCTGTTATCATTTTCACAAAATAAATGAGCATCCAACCACCCACTGTTGTATAAAACATCATTAACAAATAATTTCCAGCAATTGCTAAATACTTAGTAAAATGCCATTTACTTCTTTTAGGTTCTAATACATCAAATGACATGGCAACACTTTTTTGTGATGCTCTACCTACTGCATATTCCATAACCATTATCGGTAAACCTAATGCCAATAAGAAAAATAGATAAATTAAAACAAAGGCAGCTCCGCCATATTTTCCTACAATATAAGGGAAACGCCACACATTTCCTAATCCTATGGCACAACCTGCACTAATTAAAATAAACCCCAAACGAGATGAAAATCGCTCTCTCATTAAATCATCCTCCTAATCACTCAACTAAAACATTATAACAAATTACATACTAAATAAATAGTTAAAATATACATTAACTTTATTTAGCAAATGCTTTCTTTCTCACAATTAAATAGCATATTAGATGAGCAGTTGCAGTGATAATCCATGTAATTGGATATGATAGATAAAGAATAAATTGTGTATGCTCTACTTGAAAAATAGTAAAGATCCAAATAATACGAAGTAAACATGCTCCTGTTAACGATACGATCATTGGCATAATTGAATAACCGATACCTCGTAAACTACCAACAAATACGTCCATGATTCCACATAAAAAATAATAAGTAGAAACAATCGCTAAACGATTTAATCCATAGACAATTACCTCGGGGTTTGATGTATAAATACCTAATAAAATATCCCCTAACAAAAATGCACCTACTCCTAATACAAGACCGACAACACTAACAACAGCTAAACATTGCAATAAAATTTTATCTACCCTTTGATATTGTTTTGCCCCGTAATTTTGCGATGTAAATGAGAGTGATGTTTGATAAATTGCATTCATAGAAGTATAAACAAACCCCTCTATATTACTTGCAGCTGTATTTCCTGCCATAACGATAGAACCAAATGAGTTAATAGAAGATTGAATTAATACATTTGAGATATTAAAAACAACACTTTGTAAACCTGCTGGTAACCCAATTTTCAACATTTCAATAAACTTCTTTGAATGAAATTTTAATTCTTTAATATGTACTTGTAAAACACCTTCACTTTGATGTAAACATAATAAAATAAAAATAGCTGAAATTGCTTGTGCGATAATCGTTGCCAATGCAACTCCTGCCACACCCATATGTAATACAACCACAAAAAATAAATTAAATAATACATTGACAATCCCTGAAACTGTTAAAAAATATAAAGGTCTTTTCGTATCACCTAAAGCTCGAAGTAGAGCCGCTCCAAAATTAAATATCATAAATGCTGGCATACCAATAAAATAAATTCGCATATACACTAGTGATAAATCGATCACATCTTTTGGTGTCCCCATTAACTCTAATAATGGCTTCGCTAAAACAAAACCAACAAAAATTAAAATAATACCTCCAACAATCGCAGTGAACATAGCTGTATGCACTGTTTCTGATGCATCTTTGTAATTTCTCGCTCCATAATAGCGACCTAATAAAACATTAGCCCCAACAGAAATGCCAATAAAAAGATTCACTAATAAATTAATTAGTGAACTGGTAGAGCCAACAGCCGCTAGTGCATGACTTCCACTAAATCTTCCAACTACCACTATATCAGCTGCATTAAACAATAACTGCAAAATACCTGACAACATTAATGGTATAGCAAAAACAACAATTTTTTTAAATAATGTGCCATGACACATATCCATTTCATGACTTCTACTCACTTTGTATTCATCCCCTAATTTAAACTTAACAAATTATAACAGGTATCTTAATAAATGCAAAGGATAGAAAAAGAAATTATTGTATTTATTAGTATCTATTCACTAATAGAAAAAAGCTGCAAGAAGAAAACTAAAAAAGATCAATTTAAATGATAGTCTTAAGGTATCTCACAGGTAATATTTTGTAGATGATATTTTATCAACTCTCGTTATAAGCAACTATCATATGATTTCATCTTTGTTTAAGTCTAGCAAAATTCAATATGGTAACAAAACTGTTTATCAATTCATCAGCAAGAATAAGAGGTTTAAGTCTAACAAAATTCAATATGGTAACAAAACAAGGAGTAGCATTTGCATTTTGTCTTAATGGTTTAAGTCTAACAAAATTCAATATGGTAACAAAACTAAACACGACTGCACCTTTGTAGATAATGAGTTTAAGTCTAACAAAATTCAATATGGTAACAAAACCGTTATATAAAGCGGTAAGAGCGTCAAAACGTTTAAGTCTAACAAAATTCAATATGACCTAACAAAACAAGAAATGATTGGAGGAATTGAATCCTCTGGTTTAAGTCTAACAAAATTCAATATGGTAACAAAACCATGCAACATTTCTTTTTTTACATTCAAATGTTTAAGTCTAACAAAATTCAATATGGTAACAAAACGCTTCTTCCTCCTGTTCTGCTACTTCGCTGGTTTAAGTCTAACAAAATTCAATATGGTAACAAAACTATGATATGCCATTGAAATAATGTATATCCGTTTAAGTCTAACAAAATTCAATATGGTAACAAAACACCTTTTTGCATTGGCAAAGCCTTCCTTTCGTTTAAGTCTAACAAAATTCAATATGGTAACAAAACGTATTGGTGGAGGATTGTATCTCTCATTGTGTTTAAGTCTAACAAAATTCAATATGGTAACAAAACTAAACAATCCACATTCAACATCACCACCATGTTTAAGTCTAACAAAATTCAATATGGTAACAAAACGGGAACATTGAAGTTTGCTTCTGGTCTATAGTTTAAGTCTAACAAAATTCAATATGGTAACAAAACCAAAACTATATCTATCACATTTAACACTTGGTTTAAGTCTAACAAAATTCAATATGGTAACAAAACGATTTGTTCGTGCCTAGTGATGATTATTTTGTTTAAGTCTAACAAAATTCAATATGGTAACAAAACTCCACGTCCTGAAGCAATCGCATTTATTTCGTTTAAGTCTAACAAAATTCAATATGGTAACAAAACTTCTATGTTCAATCAAAATTTTGTCTCTTTGTTTAAGTCTAACAAAATTCAATATGGTAACAAAACTATTATGACATTAGTTATTTATGGTGTGAAGTTTAAGTCTAACAAAATTCAATATGGTAACAAAACAGCGAATTATCAAACCATCTTGAAAAAGAAGTTTAAGTCTAACAAAATTCAATATGGTAACAAAACACTCTTAATGAGTGCCATTCAAAGTATCCTGTTTAAGTCTAACAAAATTCAATATGGTAACAAAACGCAGAAGGTACAAGTGGAATGGCAACTGGAGTTTAAGTCTAACAAAATTCAATATGGTAACAAAACCAGACCCACTATCACTATCGTTGTTGAAAGGTTTAAGTCTAACAAAATTCAATATGGTAACAAAACTCTTAACGCAACTTTTTCTTGCTCTGTCATGTTTAAGTCTAACAAAATTCAATATGGTAACAAAACTATATTAGCGTAGTATAATTCTCTGTTTGAGTTTAAGTCTAACAAAATTCAATATGGTAACAAAACAAGGTAAAGGTAGTAACACCTACAGAAGTAGTTTAAGTCTAACAAAATTCAATATGGTAACAAAACCTCAAATTCATAAAAATTAAGCCATTTTCTACAGTTTTCATCTTTCACCTCCTCGTTCATCTTGATTTATACAAAGATAGTAACATTCAAAATACATAAATTCAATATAATAACAAAATTTTCTTATCTATTTATAATATATAATTTAACCTTTTTTTAATTGTTGTCTAATAAATCTAGTATCTTCACAGTTTTCCTCATTAAAATATCTTATTAATTTCATTTTTAATTCCTCCACTGTCCATAAC
>SAAR01000056.1 GCA_009916335.1 Erysipelotrichia bacterium
AATTCTTTTAATACCTTTAAGGTTTAATGCGAGGCTTTCAATCTCCTCATGGTGTAAAAGATACATATCTTTTTCTCCAATTTGTGGAAAGTCAAAAACTCTTTTAATTTCCATTGGCTCAGTTTCAACCCAATTATTGTTCTCCCAAAAGCTACCTTTAGCTGTTACTTCTCTTATATTAATTTCGGGATTAAAGTTGGTTGCAAACGGATATCCATGGTCACCTGCATTGGCATCCAATATGTCAAGGTAATGTATCTCATCAAAATAATGCTTTTGTGCATAAGCTGAAAAAACACCTGTAACTCCTGGGTCAAATCCACTGCCAAGCAATGCACAAATTCCTGCTTCTTTAAATTTTTCACGATACGCCCACTGCCATTTATACTCAAATTTTGCTTCATCAATTGGCTCATAGTTTGCTGTATCAACATAATGGGTTTTTGTTGCAAGGCAAGCGTCCATAATTGTTAAGTCTTGATAAGGAAGTGCAAGATTGATAACCACATCAGGACTGAAGCTGTTAATTAAAGCAACAAGCTCGTCCACATTATCTGCATCAACCTTTGCTGTTTGAATTTTTGTTTTCCCACCATCAAGCTTTGCTTTTATTGCATCGCATTTACTTTTGGTTCTGCTTGCAATCATTATCTCCTCAAAAACTTCACTGTTTTGACAGCATTTATGAATTGTTACGCTGGCAACTCCACCGCAACCTATAATTAAAGCTTTCCCCATTTTGATTACTCTCCTTTTAGCGTTAATAAAATTTCTCTTAAAACCTTGCAAGCAACCGCTGTGGACACTCCACTTTGGTCATACATTGGTGCGAGCTCATTTATATCACAAGCAACTATATTAAGCTCTTTTAACTTCAAAATAGCATTTATAAGTTCCGTAAAGGTTATTCCTCCTGCTTCTGGAGTTCCTGTTCCACTAAAAATGCTTGGGTCTAGCACATCTAAATCAAGCGAAAAATAAACAGGCTTGTCTTTTAGCTTTTCTACAACATCATCAAAGCCATTCAAATTGAATTTTTGCATAACTGTATGTTCTTTTGCAAATTCAAATTCATATTTTTCTCCGCTTCTGATACCGAGCTGATAAATTTTATTATCTCCAACCTTTTCCCAAACACGCTTCATTACAGTTGAATGAGATAATTCCTCGCCCATATATTCATCCCTTAAATCTGTGTGTGCATCAAAGTGAATAATATGAAGGTCTGGATACTTTTTTAGTGTTGCGGTAACGCTTGCAAGTGTTATTAAATGTTCTCCTCCAAGCATAACAGGAAGTTTTCCGTCATTTAATATCTGCTCACTTTGGGTTTCAACCATCTCAAGCACTTTTTTAGTGTTACCAAATGGCAGGTCTAAATCTCCGCTGTCAAAAACATTTATTTCACTCAAATCCTTATCTTGGTACGGCGAATATGTTTCTATCCCAAAGGATTCGTTCCTAATAGCTGATGGTCCAAAGCGTGTGCCAGGCCTAAAAGATGTTGTTCCATCAAAGGGCACTCCAAAAATCACTATGCCTGATTCAGTATATTCTTTATCACAACCAATAAAGGTTTGAACATTTTTATTCATATTCCGCAAGCATCTCCTCAACATAGTTTGGCAAATAAAATGCTCCTTTATGAAGGTTTGTATTATAATATTTTGTTTTTATTTTACGCTCATTCCACCTACTGCTATTTAAATCTTTAATAGGATAATACTTTTTTGAAGCAAACCCAAAAAGCCAGTGACCAGAAGGATAAGTTGGAATATGTGCCTGATAGACTCTGCTAATTGGAAAAGATTCAACAATTCGTTTATGTGCTCTTTTCATTGCAGTTGCATCATTATCATAAAATGGGCTTTCATGCTGATTTACCATTATACCATCTTCTTTTAAAGCCTTAAAACAGTTTCCGTAAAACTCCTTTGTAAAAAGCCCTTCTCCTGGCCCAAAAGGGTCTGTCGAATCAACAATTATAATGTCATATTCATTTTCATACTTTCTAACAAATTTAAGCCCATCTTGATAGTAAATATTAACCCGCTCATCATCAAACTTGCACGCTGTCTGTGGCAAAAACTCTTTGCAAACTTCAACCACTTTTTCATCTATTTCTACCAAGTCAATTTGTTCAATATCATTGTACCTTGTAAGTTCTCTTATAACTCCACCATCACCAGCCCCAATAACAAGAACCTTTTTTACATCAGGGTGAATAGCCATGGGTGTGTGCGTTATCATTTCATGATATATGAACTCATCTTTCTCGGTAAGCATCATAAGTCCATCAAGAGTTAAAAACCTGCCAAACTCATAACTTTCAAAAATATCTATTCTTTGATACTTGCTTTTACCGCTAAAAAGTTGTTTATCAACTTTAATTGAGAATTTAACATTTTCTGTATGTTTTTCACTAAACCAAAATTCCATTTAGCATTCTCCCTTCAATACATTAATACGCTTTATTTCCATATCCTCAAGCCCAGTTAAAACACAGCCCTTTTCTTTTGCATATACAATATAATCTATAATTTCACTTGTTATTCTTTCTCCTGGTGCTAAAATCGGAATTCCTGGTGGGTATAACATTACAAACTCTGTGCATATCTCGCCGTTGCTCTGCTCTAATAAAACGCTTTTTTTATCAGCATAAAACGCTTCCTGCGGAGATAACTCAACGGTTGGATTTATATATTCATGTATCAACATTCCGCCTTTATCTTTTTTATAAAGCCTTCTAATTTCTGTTAATGCACCAATTAATCGTTCTATGTTTTTATAGTTTTTATCTCCTACAGAAACATATGCTAAAATATTTCCAATATCTCCAAATTCAATTTGAATATCATAATCGTCACGCAAAATATCATAAACCTCTATGCCAGCAAGCCCCAAGTCAAGTGTGTTAACTGAAAGCTTTGTAATATCAAAATCAAATACGCTATCCCCGTTTATGAGTTCCTTTGAATAGGCATAATAATCCCCAATTTGATTTATTTCTTCTCGTGCATATTCTGAGAGTTCAATAACTCTTTTAAAGATTTCCTGGCCATTTAAAGCTAAATTCCTTCGTGAAATATCAAGACTTGAAAGCAATAAATAAGAGCCACTGGTTGTTTGGGTTAAATTTATTACCTGTCTAACATAATTTGCATTCACATTTTCTCCGCACAATAAGAAAGAGCTTTGTGTTAAAGAGCCGCCCGACTTATGCATACTAAAAGATGACATATCCGCACCTGCAGCCATAGCTGAAATTGGAAGATTTTCTCCAAAATAAAAATGTGTTCCATGAGCCTCGTCTGCTAAAACTAACATACCTTTTTCGTGCGATATTCTTACTATTTCTTTTATATTTGAGCAAATGCCATAATATGTTGGATTATTGACCAAAATTGCTTTTGCATCAGGGTTTTGGGTTATAGCTCTTACAACATCATTAACAGACATTCCAAGAGAAATGCCAAGTCTTTCATTTATTTGTGGATTTATATAAACAGGCACAGCACCGCATAAAATAAGTGCATTAATAACGCTCCTGTGCACATTCCGTGGCAGAATTATTTTGTCGCCTTTTTTTAAAACAGAAAGTATCATAGCCTGAACAGCAGAGGTTGTACCATTAACCATAAAAAATGCGTGAGATGCCCCAAACGCCTGTGCCGCAAGCTCTTCAGCCTCTTTAATTACGCTTACAGGATGACAAAGGTTGTCAAGTGGCTTCATTGAATTAACATCAACCTCAAGACATTTCTCTCCAAGAAATTCAGTTAAATCTTTATTGCCTTTGCCCCTTTTGTGCCCTGGAACATCAAATGGAACTATACGCTTTGTTTTAAATTCTTTTAGTGCTTCATAAATTGGTGCTCTATCTTGTCTGTTCAATTAGATTTTCTCCTTAATACACATTGGTTCCGCTAAAAATCTCTATCATTTCTTGCCTTAGGCTATTCGTTATATTAAGCCTTGTCCGGGGAGAAACTTCGTACACATCTGTGTTAAAAAGATAGTTTTGCAAAAAAACATCTTTAATTAACATCTTTGTGTGAAAAATATTAGACTGGTATATATTTACATCTATAGCATCATACTTTTCAAGAGTTTTTGGGTCAATATAATCCTGTATCGAGGTTATTCTATGGTCAATATAAAGCTTTTTGCCCTGCAAATCTCTAGTAAAACCTCTTACTTTATAATCCATAGTTATAATATCCGAATCAAAACTACTTATTAAAAAATCAAGTGTTGATAGCGGCGTAATCTCTCCACATGTGGCAACATCAATATCAACCCTAAAAGTAGAAATAGCATTGTCCGGATGATATTCTGGATATGTGTGAACAGTTACATGGCTTTTATCAAGATGTGACACTATTGTCTCGCCATTTTTGTTTTTTACCATGGATTCTTCCGCAATAAGAAAAGTTACACTTGCACCTTGTGGGTCATAATCCTGTTTAGAAATATTTAAAACTGTCGCACCTATCATCTCTGTTAACTTCAGCAGAATATTTGTAAGCCTTTCTGAATTATATTGCTCATCAATATAAGCTATATAATCCCTTTGTTCACGCTCTGTCTTTGCATAACAAACATCATAAATGTTAAAGCTAAGTGATTTCGTTAAATTATTAAAACCATAAAGTTTCATCTTGTTTTCCATAACATGCCTCCAAAACAAAAAATAGTTGTATTGCGATATACCACAATACAACTATAAAAAAGATCAAACTAATATCAGTAATTATTATTAGCAGAAAAACTGCTTTTATCTATTAACAAATTTTAGGTTTCAGAGTCTATATAGCAAGAACTACTTTTACTACTCTTATTGACCGTTTCACAAGTGTGTACGGGGTACACTTTGGTTATAAAGTAACCAACTTATAAAATTTGCGCTTCTAACGCAATCAATAATGTGGCAGATTACCTACGCGAGGCAATTAATATGACTATAATTAACTCTTAAAAAGAGCTGCCAAAAGTTGTTGTCATAAATTATGACTCAAAAACTGTTTTTTAAATATATCATATTTACTTTTATATGTCAATTATAAAAAAATTATGTCAAAATTACACTTGTATAAATATATTCATATCAGAATAAAACCCATAGCACCATTTTGTATAATGCTATAGGTTTTATTATTAAAATTATCTAAGATTTGAATAAAGTGAATT
This sequence comes from Erysipelotrichia bacterium, assembly GCA_009916335.1. Next base: position 5,191 of record SAAR01000056.1, read on the forward strand.
TAACAAAATTCCATTTTTGTTTTGTGAAAGCTCCCAAATTGTTGCACCTGCAAGGTTATTTTGGATTATATAATTTGCTTTTGCTGCCATTGATTGTTCATCATCATATGTAATAAATACAGAACCATTAAATAGCCATGGAACTTTTGCACCTGAATGTGTGTGTTTAATATAACTACTGTTACTTAAATAAGATGCAGCAATACTGTCATAAGAAATTGAGTTTGCACTTGTAAATGTTCCATAAAGTCCGTTATTACCGTTTGAAACACCGCTATATTTGTAACCGTAGAAAGGAACTCCCATAACAATTTTTGATGCTGGAAATCCTTTTGAAATCCAATTTTTAATCGCTGAATCTACGCTAACTTTATATTGCGGAGAAGTTTCAGTTGGATTATATAATGGCGAGTTAAAATCTGTGTAAGTATCCCATGGGCCATGTAAATCATATGTCATGACATTTGCATAATCTACATAGTTCCTAATATTACTGAGTTCAACATTGCTGGTATAAGTTGAGCCTGCACCGCCTGCAAAAGATAAAATGTATTTTTCACCATCTATTGCACCCTGAGAATCCAGTTTTTCTCTAAGCTTTTTAAGCAAAAGTGTAAAGTTTGTTTTATCTTCTGGCCTGTAAGCGTTAGTTGAAAGTCCACCTTTTACAGGATATTCCCAATCAAGGTCAACACCATTAAATCCATATTGTTTAATAAAAGCTACACAACTATCAGCAAATATTGTTCTGCTGGATTCGGTTAATGCAACATCTGAAAATTTGCCTGACCAAGTCCAACCGCCAATAGATATAACCGTCTTTAAATTAGGATATGTTTGTTTTAACTGATTAAGCTTATTAAAATTAGAAACATCAATATCGGGGTCACCTAATGCAATTTTAAGATCACTGCTAATATTTGCAAATGCATAATTAATAGTTGTAAGCTTTGATGCTTGAATATTAAGTGGTGTGAACCCACTATAAGCTGCCCAGCTTGCATAATAACCAATAATAAGTTTGTTAGAATTTGTTGTTGGCTGGGTTGTTGATGGCTGTGTTGTTGTGGTGGTAGTTGTTGATGGTTTAGTTGTAGTGGTTGATGGTTCTGTTGTTGTAGTTTGCTGCGTTGTTGTAGTAGTCGTCGGTGCTGTTGTTGTGGTAGATACTGAAGATGAAGCTGTTGTAATGTTTATAACATTACTTGAAGAAGACAGATTACCGCTAGAATCTTTAGCAACAATATAAAATGAATAATTAGCTCCAGCAGTAAGTCCTATCGCTGTATAAGTTGTACCATATGTAGTAGCTAAGTAATTTGAATTTTTATAAATTAAGTATGAAGAAACTCTTTTGTTGTCTTTAGAGGCTGTCCACTTTAAAGAAATAGAATTTTGCGTAACAGATGTTACTGTAAGACTGTTTGGTACAGTTGGTGGCTGAGTATCTTTATTTTTTTTAGAACTTGCCGCAAATACTGGTATTAGTAAAATTAATAATAATAAGGTAACTGATAAAAATCTAAGCGGAAGATTTTTATAAAACTTAGATAAATATTTCATTTTTATACTCCTTTTTTTATTTAATTATACCAACCATATCACGGCAACTCAACTAGTAAATATTTCCAATATAGATTCTTGATGTCTATTTTTGCCTATATATATGTATTTTACACGGTAACGGTGTTGGAATAAGTATATTTTGTAGTTTTACTTTCAAAAAAATTTTTAGCTATATATAATACCTATTTTTAAAAGGTAAATTTCTACTATAATTTTGTAGTTTTTTCTTGGCATAATAAGTTTTGAAATAATTACTTTTATGCAAAGGAAGAGATAGCTATAAATATTAAAAAAATATATATTCCTTTAACTGTGGCTGTTATATGCCTCGTCTTTTTTGGATGTTCAAGTCCTAATAAAAGTGACAAAGTAGCTATTGCGAGTCCATTGCAAGCATCAAAAGATGAATACAGCATTGCAATGATGTCTGATACTCAATTTTACAGCCAAAGTAATCCAGAAATTTTTTATAAAATGACTCAATATCTTGTAGACAATACAAAAACACTTAATCTCTCATATGTTATGCACACAGGCGATTTAGTAGAAAATTATGATGATGAAACTCAGTGGCAGGTTGCAAGCGACGCAATGCAAACTCTAAGTAATATCCCACACGGAGTTTTGGCAGGCAACCATGACACAGACCCAAATCCAGAACTTAGACACGCAAATTATAATAAGTATTTTGGAGAATGGCGATTTAAAGACTATAAATGGTATGGCGAAAGCCATGAAAACAACAGTGCCCATTATGACCTTGTGAAAATTGGAAAAACTAATTTTATATTTGTATATATTAGTGATGACCCTAGCCAATGTTGTATAGACTTTGCAAACTCCGCCTTTCAAAAATACCCTAACCATGTAGGAATTCTGTGTACTCACAACTATCTGTCGCCAAATCAAACTTTGAGCCCTGTAGGAGAAAAGCTTAAACAAACCATTGTGGCAAAAAACAAGAATGTATACATGGTCTTTTCTGGACATTTCTTCGCCGCTGAATGTTTGCCTACTCAGCTTGATGATGATGGCGATGGAGTAAATGATAGAACTGTATATCAGATAATTGCAAACTATCAAAACATCCCTAATAGCGGTTATATGCTTATTGTAAAGATTAATGAGCCTAAAGGAATGGTAAGCGCCTTGTCATATTCACCAATTACAAATGATTACCTTAAAAGCGATAGTGGTGTATCGACTAATATCTTTAGCTTTCAAGCACCTTGGAACAAGTAAACTTGCATAAAACGCACGCCTTTTTTAGGCTTAACTTCGGCTTGATAATATGTCTTTTAATTGATATAATGTTATTAATAAATAAATACCGTATTGATTTTTTCAATACGGTATTTATTCTTTTTGAGGAGTTTTTGATTATATGTTTAAAAAGTTTGTTAGGGATTTAAAATTCGAGTTCAAAGATTATGATGGAAAAACCTTGTCAAAAGATATTATGACTGGTCTTACCGTTGCTGCCGTCGCTCTGCCTCTTGCTCTTGCGTTTGGTGTAAGCTCAGGTGCAAATGCCGCCTCTGGTCTTATCACTGCTATTTTCGCTGGCATTTTTATTGCCTCTTTTTCTGGTGCTTCTTTTCAAATTTCTGGTCCTACAGGAGCAATGGCAGCTATATTGCTACCGCTATCATTAAAATATGGTATAAAGGGTGTTTTAACCGCTGGATTATTATCGGGTGTCATTTTGCTTATTGTTGCATCACTTAAAATCGGCAAGCTCGTTTCATACATACCCGCTCCTGTAATTACAGGCTTTACCTCTGGCATTGCTATTGTAATTGCAATCGGTCAAATCGACAATTTTTTTGGCACTGTTTCAAAAGGAGAAAATGCAATCACAAAGCTTTCCTCCTACGCCACTCTTGGGTTTAGCCCCAACTGGTATGCTGTAATGTTTGGCGTTCTTGTAGTTCTTATCATGGTGTTTTACCCCAAAAAGTGGAAGTCTATTGTGCCATCTTCACTTGCTGCGATAATAATTTCACTTGTACTCAACCTAATACTTTTTCCTGACGCATCTAATTCTGTTGTTATGGAGGTTGGTGCTATCCCAAAAACATTAATAAGTGAAAATGCTCTTTTTTCAACTGGTATTGATTTTGCAAACATATCAAATCTTATTTTACCTGCCTTCTCAGTTGCTTTGCTTGGTATTATAGAGAGCTTGATGTGTGGAGCAAGTGGAAGCAATATGACTGGAGAGCAATTTGACTCTAACCGTGAAATTGCCGCACAGGGCTTGGGTAACATCCTTATTCCTCTTGTTGGTGGTGTTCCTGCAACCGCAGCAATCGCAAGAACTTCTGTTGCTATTAAAGCGGGCGGAAGAACAAGGCTTGTAAGCATTGTTCACTCTATAACACTTATTGCTTCTATGTTTTTGCTTAGCGGAGTTATGTCACATATACCTCTTGCCTCTCTTGCAGGTGTTTTAATGGTTACTGCATTTAGAATGAATGAGTGGGAATCAATTAAACTGATACTGTCCAACAAGTTCAAATCGCAGATTATCCAATATAGTGTAACTATGATTTGCACTGTTGTGTTTGATTTAACAATAGCTATTGCCGTTGGAATTTTGATGGCTATGCTTGCATTTGTTAAACAAAGTTGTGAACTTAACATTGCAGTTAGCGATATCGACCTCGAAAAAATCCCAACAAACATAGATTGTGACCATTCAAAAACAAAGGTTGCTTATCTTTCTGGCCCAATATTTTTTGGCACACAAGAAAAGCTTACATCATTTGCCAATGAAATTAAGGATACAAAAATCCTTGTGCTTTCAATGCGTGGCGTTCCAAGTATTGATGGTAACGGAATTGATGCACTTGCACAGTCTGTTTGCATATTAAAAGCAAAAAAAATTGATGTTCTTATGTGTGGTGTTCAAGAGCAGGTTGAGCACGAACTAGACCGAGTGCCTTTCAAACAACTTATTGGCGAAGAGAAGTTCTTTTGGGATGCCATTGCAGCTATAAAAAGCACTGAGGAAACTAAACAGCCTGCCTAAAACATTATAAATAATATGTTAAAACACAGCTATACTTTTCTGTATTGCTGTGTTTTTTATAAAAACAAAATTAGAGTAAAATACAGCTGTGTCAATCATAAAGTTACAGCTAATTAAATTTATATTTAAATATAATATAATCATTTATAGAAATAATAAAGATTGCCTTTGCCGATTTGACAATATAAATACAACATAAATTTAAGGTCCTAGTGTAAAGCACATAAACTTTACACTAGGGCCTATTTTTATAATAATTATATCATTGAGTGCTATATTACCATTCCACCGTTGACTCCTATTACCTGCCCTGTAATAAATCTTGCTTTTTCCCCACTCAAAAATAGTGCAAGCTGTGCAATATCGTTTGGCGTTCCTATTATCCCCAGTGGTGTTTCTTCCCTCAGCTGCTGAACAGTGCTTACATCCAAGCTCGCATTCATCTGTGTATCTATTACTCCAGGACAAATGCAATTAACCCTTATGTTTGATGGCCCTACCTCTTTTGCCAATGCCTTTGTAAGACCCACCACCGCTGCCTTTGATGCAGAGTAATGCACCTCACATGATGCTCCTACTTGACCCCACATAGAAGATATATTAATTATACTGCCACGCTTTTCACTAATCATTGATGGCAATACAGCTTTGCAACAATTAAAAACACCTTTAACATTAACATCAAACATTCTGTTAAAGTCGCTCTCTGTTATATCGCAAAAAAGCTTTTGCTGTGCTATTCCCGCATTATTAACAAGCACTTCTACTTTACCCATAGTGCCCTCAATCTCCTGTAGCATTTGTTTTACCGCCTGTGCATCGCTAACATCAGCACAAAAAGCTTTTGCAGAATAGCCACACTTAACAAGCTTCTGTTCAAGTGATACCGCCTGCTCTTTTGAACTACTGTAATTTATTGCTACGCAATAACCATTTTGAGCAAATAAGGTTGCAATCTGTTCCCCTATTCCTCTTGAAGCACCTGTTATTAAAGCTGTCAATTAAAACACTCCCTAAAAAAAATACCCCATGCATCTGCACAGGGCATTAATATTAAACTTAAATTATGATGTTGGGTTATCAATCTGTGATACAAACTGGCCTACTGATTCAGGGTCATTTGTATACTCTGTAGGAATAACAAACATATCCTCTGTTACATTACCTGAAACATCAAACTTCTGATAGTCCGAAGCAATTCCATCAGCAGAAACAACGCCCTTCATAACAAGCTTGCCATCCTTAAACAAAAATCTTGAAGACTGCTGATTAGATGGGTTCGTGTAATCCTCATAGCTATATGTTACACCACTAACCTCTACTGTTCCCTCTTCAACAAAAGAAAGTGCATTAAGCTGAATATACGCACCCTTAAGGAATGATGTTAATTCTGGCAATTGTTGCTCACCAATCTCGCTATAGGTTCTAAGGCTTGAAAACAACAATATTTTCTTAGTGCCATTAATTATAACACTGATTGGAAGCTGTGTTCCATCATTCAAAGGCATATTTAGAGTGAGCATTTTTTTAGTTGATCCTAAAATTGTAATAGTAACAGGAATAACTGTTCCATCTTCCAGTAACATTTCAGTCGTAATCATATATTTACCTGTTTTGTTAATGTCAATATACTCTTTAAGTAATCTGCCCTCATTAACATCTTGGGTTTTGCCTATGTCTGGTGTTGGTTTATCATCTTCTTTATTGCATGCACAAGCAAATGTAAAGAACATCGTGATAACAAGTAACATCGATATAACTTTTTTCATAAAAATAATACTCCATTCTAAATTAATCTTATAAATACTATTTCTTATGTTATCATAGGCTTTTTATTATGTCAATTAACCTGTGCAAATTATAATGTCTTTTATCAAAAAAATTTTTAAAAGTCTATTGCAAAAGCCTTGCTTAACTTTTATAATATAAGTGTATGGTTATAAAATCTTATACGCTACTGTGGCTCAATGGTAAAGCACTTCACTCGTAATGAAGGGATTGTGAGTTCGATTCTCACCAGTAGCTCCACCTAAAAAGAGTATGGACACTAATTGTGTCTATACTCTTTTTACAATTTAACTACTCCAACCAAACATCCTTCTTGTTACAGCATAAATACTTTAATTATTTTAAATAGAGTTCATATGCTTATACCAAACATTCATGCTTTCTATCTGTCCAGAAATATCCGTATTGTTTACAAGAGTTCCAGCATAAGTATACCCACATTTTGCAAATGTTATATTCATCCCTGCTGACTTGGCTCTTGCTATTGTGTATGCAGTCTTTATGCCTATCTCTTTAAGTTCATTTTCCATTACATCAAGCAGATACAAAGCATAACCCTTGCCACGATGCTCATCTAAAACCGCAAAATCAGTCATTTCTGCATTAGAATAATTTTTTTGAACTTCTATAGAAGATAAAGCTACCAATTTATTCTTTATCCATATTCCAAAATATATTACATCTTCACTCATAGTTTTTAAAATATATTCCTCATCATGTATCGGAAATGGATAAGTTTTAAATACATTGCGATAAACTTGTACCATATGGGGAACATCTTTCTGGGTAGCACATCTACATATAAAACCTTTATTCTCTTGTTTTATACAAGTCTGTGTTCCCTTTTGCTTCGCTATACTAATTATTTTATTGTAATCTTCTGCGTTTGTATCAATATTTCGAGCTTCATCAAAATATTTGCATAAAAAACAGCCGTCAGACTCGCCTTTATAAAACTTTGGTATAACTGCCTCAAGCCTATAACCATTAGTTTCAAAAATGTTTTTATGACACAATGGAATTTTTGCAATTATTTTTGTATATCCTTTTTGGGCAGCTAATTCATCAAGTTCTCTCGTTATGCAAGGCAAATCATTAACATCAAGAGACATAAGATAAATCCTATTGCTATTTTGCCCATGATGAATTATCGAATTCCCTATCTTGCATATTGAATCAAACATTTTCACTCTCCAAATCCTCTATATCGTCACTTGGTGTAAGTGTTATCATTTCATCGTAATCGGCAAGGAGCCTTGAAATTCCTATTGTTTTGCTCTCGTCTGCCTCATCCATCTTTAGCTGTAAATTGCAAGTATCACATTTCAAATCGCATGAATTAACTTTATAGTTATAAGGCTCTTGATATGTTGTAATTACGCCCTCATAATTTCTTAATATTACCTTGTTTGTTGACCAAGATACAATGTAATTTGGTGCAACAGGAATCTTTCCTCCTCCTCCTGGTGCATCCACAACAAAGGTTGGCACTGCAAATCCGCTTGTGTGTCCCCTTAAGCTTTCCATTATTTCAATACCTTTACCTATTGGAGTTCTAAAATGCTCAAGTCCCTCTGATAAATCACACTGATAAATATAGTATGGGCGAACTCTGTTCTGCACTAACTTATGAACAAGCTTTTTCATAATTCTTGGGCAATCATTTATGCCTGAAAGAAGAACAGATTGATTTCCAAGAGGTATACCTGCAAAGGCAAGCTTTTTTAAAGCCTCTCTTGAAGAACGAGTAACTTCTTTTGGATGATTAAAGTGAGTGTTTATCCACAAAACTTTATGCTTTTTTAACATTTCTACAAGTTCATTAGTTATTCTTTGAGGAAGAACAACTGGGGTTCTTGTTCCTATTCTAACTACCTCAACATGTTCAATTTGGTCTAGCTCTCCAAGTATCCAGTCAAGTGTATCATCAGGAAGCAAAAATGGATCTCCACCCGAAAGTAATACATCTCTTACAACAGGATTGCCTTTTATATAATCTAGCCCCTTTTGTATCTGTTCCTTTGACGGTATGCAATCTAGGTCTCCCACTTTTCTTTTTCTTGTGCAATGCCTGCAATACATAGAACATACATTACTTATATGAAATAAAACCCTATCTGGATATCTATGAGTAATACCTTCAACGGGGCTATCCTTATCCTCTGCTAAAGGGTCTGACATATCATATTCGGCAATATGC
>SAAR01000434.1 GCA_009916335.1 Erysipelotrichia bacterium
CTCCCGTATCGGAACGACCGTCCATCACCCGCGGGTGTGGGCGGGGGAGTTATCCATGCCGTTATTCGAAATTTGCGCCTAAAAATGGAGTTTTTGCGAATAAGACAACAAAAAAACACCATCTTATTTGATGTTTTTGCCATTTTTAATGCTATATTGACAATAAGATCCATTAAGTGGTGTTATTGCTATGCTTGTTAATTTTTCAGTGTCTAATGTTTTCTCTTTTAAGGATGCTCAAAACATGAGCATGACGGCATCTTCATCTCAAAAAACAACTTCAAATATCAGTAATATTTTTGAGATTAATGATGAAAAATATTTAAAGTCATCTTTAATTTTTGGAGCGAACGCTAGCGGAAAATCGAATTTTATAAAAGCAATTATGCTAATGAGAGAACTTGTTGTTGGTCCAACTCAGCTTGCTAATAACATAATCTCTCAAATAGTACCTTTTTTATTAGATCCTAATTACATACAAAAACCATCAGAACTTGAAGTTACATTCTATTCAAAAAACATAAAATATCGTTATGGATTATCTATAATCAATGGTGTAATCTCAGAGGAATGGCTTTATTTTACACCAAAAAAACGAGAAACCTTACTCTTCGAAAGAGAAGGGATGAAAATAAACTACAATAAAACCAATTTCTCTGAAGCTGATTTATTCATTCAAAATAACACCATACAAAAAACCCCAGAAAACATTCCATTTATAACGAATTTATCTTCCTTTAATGGTGAGCACTCAAAAAATACTACGGAGTGGTTTTCTAATGTAAATGTAATATCAGGCATTACAGAAGGCAACCTAATGCCTTATTCATTAAACTTAATCAGAAATAATCCAGATTTTAATCTTTGGTTAAAAAACATATTAAGATCATTTCAAATATCAGATATTAATATTGAAGAAACAGAACAAGACTTCCCCTTTGATCAGATAAAATCAAATGATGAAAACTTATCAAACCTATTTTCATCATTAAAAAATATTACACAAAAACAGAAGAGCTTTTTATTCAGTGTAATAAAAAAAATAAATGGGGTAGAAGTGGCATTTCCATTGGAATTCGAATCAGATGGAACAAGAAAACTTATTTTTATACTTGGCCCAATATATGACACAATGGTAAATGGAAAAGTTTTATTTATAGATGAGTTTGATTCAAAATTTCACACGCTATTATCAAAACATCTTTTTAGAATATTTCACACTCAAGATGAATCAAACAGCCAAATAATAGCATCAGTTCAAGACACCAACTTGATGGACTCTGAATATTTCAACAGAGATCAAATATGGTTTGTTGATAAAAATAATTCTGGTGCTAGTGAGTTATATTCCCTGGTAGAATATAAACAAAAAAGGAAGTCATATAGTGAAGCCTATCTAGAAGGGGCCTACAATGCAATTCCATTATTTGAGGATGGTTATAACATTGATGAAATCATGAATGATGGGAAATAATTGACATGAACAGACGAGCCAAGGGATTAAAATCATCCAGTAGAAATGAAAATACTAGAACTGAAAATACAAAAAACACTGGAGACAGATACATATCATTTAGTTTTAGATATTTTATAGATATAGATGACATTGGACAATCAATACAGACTTGGCATCAAGAAGGCTTACTCCTTGCCTTCTATGAAAAATTACAACATATCAGCACTACAGGCATAACAACTCTAATGCAAAATGGGGTTATAACAAACTATAGGCGCTTTCCAGAAGATTCAGGGTTCAAAATTCCTCAAGATTTAGATGCCTCATGGGATTGGAGCGTAATCAAAGACATAGGAGGCCAAAAAGTAAGGGTTGCTGGTTTTCTTGAAAACAATATTTTTCATATTGTTTATCTGGATAAAGATCACCAATTTTGGCCATCGAAACGTTAATTTACATTTCGAGAAATGGCCATTATGTTAAAAAGCCGATTTCGCTGGTAAAAACGAACGTTTGACTTAATTTTGATTCCGAAAATGCTGCTTTTACAGATTTAATACACGTTTTATTCACTGATTTTGTGGATAAGATTTGTAACCAAAATGTTACAAATTCAGAGAGCGATGATGCACATTGATTGCTGTCATTTTTTATGACGAAGCATCTCTTTTTCACATTCTATTCGTGAAATTGTTACTATCACGTTTCAACGCTCTTAACTCGTCTTCTGCTCGATTTAGATCGTGAGCTAAACAGTTAGCCCTAGCTTCTTGTTCAGAAGCTTTTTCTTCGGCTTTAGACACCCGCTCATCAGCTGAATCAATCAGCTGTTTCGCTTTACTCAACTGATAAAGCCGCTTGTCGTTATCTGCTTTTAATTCTGAAAACTCAGCATCTTTTTTGATGATCGTTTTGCTTAAAATAGTTATTTGCTTTTTCAGAGAGGCTAGCTCTTGGGCTATCTCTTCAGCAATTTCTGTTTTTGCTTTTGCGATTGCTAAAGCAGTAGTGGCAGTAAAATCGACCATAGCTTTAAACTGTTTTTGAAGTTCTAATTACTGATTATACAAGATTATCTTCAAATTCTTATTATTCTTCTGTCATTGAAATGAAGTTAAAATAAATCGAAGGTTTCAAATAATAAAACTATCATTAAAACACTCACAAAATAACATTAAGTAAAAGCCAATTAAAAGACATTAAGTATAGATGAGATGAGATAAGTG
>SAAR01000057.1 GCA_009916335.1 Erysipelotrichia bacterium
AGAATTAGCAGAATTAGTAACAAAAGTAAAATTAGTATTAGAAGAAATTGAATACGATATTTTTAGAGAAATAGTTGTTAATGAAAAATTAAGAGCTGATGGTAGAGGTATGAAGGAAATTAGACCACTATCAACTGATATTGATTTACTTCCAAGAACACATGGTTCAGCTTTATTTACAAGAGGTGAAACTCAAGCTTTAGCTGTTACTACTCTAGGAGCTTTAGGTGAGCATCAAATATTAGATGGATTATCTTTAGAAGCAGAAAAAAGATTTATGTTACACTATAATTTCCCAGCTTTCTCAGTAGGTGAAACTGGAAGATATGGTGCTCCTGGAAGAAGAGAAATAGGTCATGGAGCTTTAGGTGAAAGAGCGCTACTTCAAGTAATGCCAGGAGAAGATGTATTCCCATATACAGTTAGAGTTGTATCTGAAATATTAGAAAGTAATGGTTCATCAAGCCAAGCTTCAATTTGCGCTGGTTGTATGAGTTTAATGGCAGCTGGTGTTCCTATTAAAGCACCTGTTGCAGGTATTGCTATGGGTTTAATTACTAAAGGCGATAACTATACTATTTTAACTGATATTCAAGGTATGGAAGATCATTTAGGCGATATGGACTTTAAAGTAGCAGGAACTAAAAATGGTATCTGTGCTTTACAAATGGATATTAAGATAAAAGGAATAACAGAAAATATTTTAAAAGAAGCTTTAGCGCAAGCAAAAGAAGCTAGATTAGAAATATTAGATGTTATTGAAAAGCAAATAGCTGAACCTCGTAAAGAAGTAAGCAAGTATGCTCCTAAAACAATGACATTTATGATTAATCCAGCTCGTATTAAAGAAGTTAGATAGTAAAGTCGGTTATACCGACTTTTCTTTTTGCCTTGATATTGTTATAATAAGGATATGAAAATAGAAACAAAGAAAGAAATTTTAAATGAAGTGCTGTATATTTTTAAAACAATTGTCATTTGCTCAGTGGCAGTTTTTATATGTGTACGCTTATTTTTTTCGCCGATTCATGTCGATGGTACAAGTATGCATCCTACTTTAAAAGATAATGACTTTGGTTTTTCTTTTGTCTTAGCTTCTTTGTTTAAACAGTTTCATCGTTTTGATGTTGTGATGATTCATTCAGAAAAAGAAAACCGAAATATTGTGAAACGTATTATTGGTTTGCCAAATGAAACGATTGAATATCGCAATAATCAGTTGTATGTTGATGGGAAAAAAGTTAAGGAAACTTTTTTTGATAAAGAATATGTGAATTTGCAAACTTTTGGTGGAGAACTTGATTTCACTGATGATTGTGGACCTTATCGTTTAGGTGATGATGAATATTTTGTCATGGGAGATAATCGTGGGGCTAGTAAAGATTCAAGAGATATGGGAGCATTTAAATCAAAGGATATATTAAGTAAGTATGCTTTTATTGTTTTTCCTTTTGATCATTTTAATGTTGTCACAAGTGATGATTAATGCTATAACTATCTGTATTAGAAAATGGGTGATATTATGGAAGAAAATAATAAAAAGAGTTTAAAAGATGGCATCATGTTTGAATTACTAGATTTAGTAAGAATTGTTTTGGTTTGCTTTGTCTGTGTCTTTATCTGCGTGAATTTTCTTTTTAAACCAGTGCGTGTAGAAGGAATCAGTATGTATCCTACTTTAGAAGATCAAGAATATGGTTTTTCAAATGTATTTTCAGCACTTTTAAATGATTTCAATCGTTTTGATGTTGTGGTGGTAAAAAGTCCTTCAACAAATAATGATAACTGGGTAAAAAGAATAATTGGTTTGCCTAATGAAACAATTGAATTTAAAGATGATCAATTGTATATTGATGGTAAAAAAGTGAAAGAGCCTTTTTTAGATAAAGCCTATGTAAAATCACAGAAGAAAGCAAAGAATGCGATGTTTACTGAGGATTTTGGACCAATTCAATTAGGTGAAGATGAATATTATTTAATGGGAGATAATCGTCCGTATTCTCATGATTCAAGAGCCGTTGGTGCTTTTAAAAAAGAATATCTTGTTTCTAAGTCAGTATTAATATTATATCCTTTTGATAAAATGGGACTTGTTAATGATGGTACAAAATAAAAAAACTTGTCGCTTTTACTTTTTGATTTATGGAAAATGTCCTGTGTTAGAAGTGATGTTTAAAAGTGTGTTATTTAATAAAAATAATGATGCTTTCAAAGCAATCCTTTGATGTTTTGTTGAAGTATTAAAGGGGAAACATTACAATGAATTGAAACGTTAAAACAGGATTAAAGAAGTGAACATGATGAATAGTGAAAAAATTAATAGTAACTGGTGGTTGCAATTTATTCACGAACATTTTAAATTAAGATTTGTTTTATACTAAAATATAAAAAAACGAAGAATATGTTACAAATAAAAATGAATTAAATAAGCAAAAGGAAGGTGATTAAGCATGGAGAATAATCGACAAAATCCGATAAATATCAACTGGTTTCCTGGTCATATGACAAAAGCGAAAAGAGGGATGCAGGAAAAACTAAAACTTGTGGATATGGTTATTGAATTGCGTGATGCTAGAATTCCTAATGCAAGTAAAAATCCTTTGATTGATGAGTTAATCAATCAAAAACCTCGTTTAATTATCTTAACGAAAATAGATAAAGCAGAAAGTAAACAAACAGAGCGATGGGTTACTTCTTTAAGTGATGAGAATACCCAAGTGTTATGTTTGAATGTTTTAAAAGATAATGTTACAAAAAAAGTGGTAGGTGCTTGTCAAATATTGATGAAGGAAAAGATTGATCGCCAAATTCGTAAAGGAATGAAACCAAGAGCGATTAGAGCGATGGTATGTGGGATTCCTAATGTTGGTAAATCTACGTTGATTAATCAATTAGCAAAGAAAAAAGCGACGATTACAGGAGATCGACCAGGTGTAACAAAAGCATTACAATGGGTCAAGGTTGGCGATACGATTGAATTGTTGGATACACCAGGAGTTTTATGGCCAAAGTTTGAAGATGAACAAGTAGGTTTGGTGTTAGCAGTAACAGGAGCGATCAATGATCAAATTTTACCATTAGAGGAAGTGGCTTATTTTGCATTAAAATATTTAAAGCAAGGTTATGCTGAACAATTAGCAAGTTATTATGGTGTGGAGTTAATTGAAAATAATTATAAATTATTTCAAAACATTGGTAAAAAGCGTGGTTATATGAGCAAAGGAAATGAAGTAGATATGAAACGTGTCATTGATTCTTTCTTGCGTGATATTCGTAGTGATAAGTTTGGAGCAATCACTTGGGAGAAAGTTGATGAAATGTGAAAATGAGTTTGAAAAGCAATTTTGGCAACAACATAAGCAATGCGTCATCGGTTTAGATGAAGCAGGCAGAGGACCGATTGCAGGCCCTTTAGTTGTCGCTGGGGTTGTTTTTCCACAAGGCTATGAACATGAAACAATTTATGATTCTAAAAAAATAAGTGAGAAAAAAAGAGAAGAGCTTTTTACAGTGATTCAAAAAGAAGCGTTATATTATGCGATTGAAATTATTGATGAAAAAACGATTGATGAATACAATATTTATCGTGCAACGCAGATGATAATGGAGAAAATTGTGAAGGATTGTCCTATCTGTGATGCCGTTTTAAGTGATGCGATGCCTTTACCAGCTGTTGATTTACCTATGCAAAGTTTAGTAAAAGGGGATCAAAAAAGTGTCAGTATTGCAGCGGCTAGTATTTTAGCAAAAGTAACAAGGGATCGTATTATGGTAAGCTTAGATGAAAAATATCCACAATACCATTTTAAGCAACATAAAGGGTATCCTACAAAGCAACATTTACAAGCACTGAATATTTATGGGGTATTGCCAATTCATCGCAAAAGTTATGGACCTGTTAAGAAAAAAATGCATGAGCAGATGAAGTTTGATTTTTAAATGAGAAATGCGATTTGTCATTTCTTTTTTTGTTAATATGTAGGATCTGTGTTATTGATGTAGAAGATAAAAGAAGATATTGCAAAAAAATAAGAAAAATAATATAATGGGTATAGGAGGTAATCAAAATGTATGAATGGGTAAAAGGAAATGCATATAATTTGAACGTAACTCTTTATAATACAAACATTACATTGAATAGTGCAACCGCTTCCTATTTTAATGACATTCGTTGGGTAATGGTCGGTATTGACGCACATGGTAAAAAAGTAGCAATTAAGCCTGTGGCAAAAAAAATGATTGATTTAAATTTAGTTCCTTTGGAGCAGTTGCATAAAATTTCTATTGGCAAAGGTTATGGAAGAATTAGTAATAAATCAATTATGTTGGAAATTAAACAATTGTTAGAAAGGGACATTGAAGGACTTAAGTTTCAAGCTTCCTATAATGATCAAGAAGATTTTTTAGAAGTTGACTTAAGTTCGCCATTGTAGAAGAAGGTGATGAAATGTTATTAGTTTGGGTATGTATTGGGGTTGGAGCGATTGTCATTGAATTGTTGACACCCACTGCTTTAATCAGTATTTGGTTTGCATGTGGGGCACTGATTGCAGCAATCTTAGCCTTTTTAAAGGTAAATTTGGCGATTCAAATGGTAGCGTTCTTTGTAGTATCATTGGTGAGTATGTTAGTGGTTCGACCAGTGGCAACACGTTATCTTAGAGGGAATACAATAGCAACTAATGCCGATCGTATGATTGGTAGTATGGGAACCATTACAAAAGCCATCGAAAATGAACATTGGGGCGAAGTATATGTGAACGCAAGTTATTGGAGTGCTGTTGAAGTGAATGGAAAAAGTGTAAAAAAAGGAAGTAAGGTCAAGGTGTTAGCTATTGAAGGAGCGAAATTGATCGTCAAAGAAGTTTAAAAGAAGCTGTGTAAAACACTTGCTTGGAAAGGATATGAATATGAACTTTATTGGAATTATTGTTTTGGTAGTTGTTATTTTATTAGTTGCAGCATTTTTAGCTTATGTTGTAAGGATTGTGCCACAAGCACACTCATATGTTGTAGAAAGGTTAGGAGCCTATCATTCTACATGGAACACAGGGATTCATTTTGTTATACCATTTATTGATCGTGTAGCCAATAAGGTAACCTTAAAAGAAATTGTAAAGGATTTTGCACCACAGCCAGTGATTACAAAAGACAATGTAACAATGCAGATTGATACGGTTGTGTATTTTCAAATTACAGATCCTAAACTTTACACATATGGAGTTGTTGGACCAATTACTGCTATTGAAAATTTAACAGCAACAACATTACGAAATATTATCGGTGATTTAGAGTTAGATGAAACATTAACTTCTCGTGATATTATTAACACTAAAATGCGTGCTATTTTAGATGAGGCTACAGATCCTTGGGGAATTAAAGTAGGGCGTGTAGAAGTGAAAAACATTATTCCCCCTAGAGATATTCAAGAAGCGATGGAAAAGCAGATGCGTGCAGAACGTGAGCGTCGTGAATCTATTCTTCGTGCAGAGGGGGAAAAACGTAGTGCGATTTTAACTGCCGAAGGAGAAAAGGAATCGACAATTCTTAGAGCAACAGCGAAAAAAGAAGCGATGATTGCAGAAGCAGAAGGAAAAGCACAAGCAATGGAACGTATTTATGAAGCACAAGCTCGTGGTATTGATATGATTAAACAAGCAAATCCTAGTAAAGAATATTTATCATTGCAAAGTCTTGAAACATATAGTAAATTGGCTGATGGTAAAGCAACAAAGATTATTGTACCAGCTGAACTACAAAACATGGCAAGTTTATTAACTAGTGCAAAAGCGTTTCTAAGTGATGAAAATGAGCAAGAAAAGTGAAAAAGATGAAAAAATTCATCTTTTTTTTAGAGAAACTTATAAAAAACTCATATAAGTAAGTAGGAGGGCTTTTATATGAGAGAGAGAATATTGTATTATGCATTGAAGTACGATGGTGATTTTAGAAAAATTAGCAATGCTTTATTACATGATGAACCTTTTAAAAAATGTCAGTATGAAGGTCATTTTATTACCCTTGTGGATCAATGTTATCCACGTTGTTTATTGCAATTACGTTTTAAACCATGGATTTTGTTTTATGAAGGGGATTTATCCTTGTTGGAAAAAGAGATGATTGCTGTCGTTGGTAGTCGTAATGCTAGTGAATATGGAAAGGCATGTACTTATGAATTAATTCACTATATGAAAGAAAGATATGGTGTGGTTAGTGGCTTGGCGAAAGGCATTGATGGTTATGCACATCAGTTGGCATTGCTTGAAAAAAGGAGTACGATTGCAGTGGTTGGGTGTGGTATTGATGTAGCCTATCCAAAGGAAAACGAAGCTTTATATAAACAAATCGCAAAAGAGGGTTTAATCATTAGTGAATATCCTAATGGGAGTAAACCTTATGCCCATCACTTTCCTTGGCGTAATCGTATTATTGCCGCATTAGGAAAAGCACTTGTTGTGATTGAGGCAAAAAAACGTAGTGGTACACTGATTAGTGTGAATGAAGCGTTAGAGTTAGGAAAAGATATTTATTGCTTTCCTCATCATTATTTTGATGAAAATGGGCAAGGGTGCAATTCCTTGATTTTACAGGGGTGTGCTATTTTAAGTGGAAGAGAAGATATTCAGGAAATCTAAAAAAAGTTGACAAAGGGAATGCTTAACGTTAATATGTTTTAGAAATAGGAGAGTTAACTTATGAAAAAATTAGTGATTGTCGAATCCCCATCAAAATCGAAAACAATTGAAAAATATTTAGGAAATGAATATAAAGTTGTTTCTAGTAAAGGTCATATTCGTGATTTAGCGACCAGTGGCAAAGGTGGATTAGGAATTGATATTGAAAATGATTTTACACCTACTTATAAAATTAGTAAGGATAAAAAAGATATTGTAAAAGAGCTTAAAAAGTTGGCTAAAAACAGTGATGAAGTGTATTTGGCAAGTGATCCCGATCGTGAGGGAGAAGCGATTGCTTGGCATTTAGCAGAGGAATTAGAATTAAATCAAGAAACAGATAATCGTATTGTTTTTAATGAAATTACAAAGCCAGCGATCATGGCGGCGTTTGAACACCCTCGTAGTATTGATCAAGATTTGGTGAAATCACAAGAAGCGAGAAGAATGGTTGATCGTATTATTGGGTTTAAATTGTCAAAGTTATTACAAAATAAGATTAAATCAAAGAGTGCTGGACGTGTACAATCTGTTGCGTTGCGTTTAATTGTCGAACGTGAAAATGAAATTCGTGCTTTTAAAAGTGAAGAGTATTGGACAATTCATGCATTGATTGAAAAAGATAAAAAAGGATTTGAAGCAGAACTTAAAAAAGTAGATGGGAAAAAACCAAAATTAAAATGTAAAGAAGATAGTGATGCAATCATTGCAAAATGCAATCAAGCGTATGTCGTTAGTAAAGTAGAGAAAAAGGTTAAGAAAAAACAACCTAAGTTAGCGTTTATTACAAGTACATTGCAACAGGAGGCTTCTACTAAGTTGGGATTTAGTGCAAAAAAGACAATGCAAGTGGCACAGCGTTTATATGAAGGAGTCGAAGTTGATACAGGGGTAGAAGGGTTAATTTCTTATATGAGAACCGATTCTACACGTTTAAGTGATGGCTTTGTCGATGTAGCGAGTGCGTTTATAAGTGAACAATATGGAAAAGAATATGTAGGAAGTGTGCGTAAGAAAAATAATGAAAATGCACAAGATGCACATGAGGCATGTCGTCCTACGGATATTTATCGTACACCAGAGTCAATTAAGCGTTATTTGAATAATGATCAATATAAATTGTATAAATTAATCTATGCAAGGACCTTAGCTTCTTTAATGGCACCTGCCAAAAGTGATGCTTTAAATGTGCTGATTGAAAATAATGGTTGTGAATTTAGTGCGAATGGTAGTGTGTTAACTTTTGATGGATATTTAAAAGTGTATGGTGATTATGAAACAAGTAAAGATGAAGTTTTACCTGTTTTAAGTGAAAAAGAAGTGTTAGAAAAGGTGAAGTTAGAAGGCAAACAACATTTTACTGAGCCACCAATGCGTTATAGTGAAGCTCGTTTAATTAAGGAAATGGAAGAAAATGGAATTGGTCGTCCTTCTACCTATGCTTCTATCATTGATACGATTCAAGCGAGAAGTTATGTAGAGTTAAAGAAACAAAGTGAGGGTGGAAAGACAAAGGTGTTTTTTCCAACAGAACAAGGCGAATTGACAGATAAAAAGTTACAGGAGTATTTCAATAGTATCATCAATGTTACTTATACGGCTGAAATGGAAGAAGATTTAGATGCGATTGCGACAGGGCATAAAAACAATGTGCAAGAACTTCGCTCTTTCTATGAAAAGTTTGCACCACTGTTAGAACAGGCATATGATAAAATGGAAAAAATCGAACCGGAAAAAACAGGAGAGAAGTGTCCTCATTGTGGTAGTGATCTTGTAATTCGTAAAGGTCGTTATGGTGAATTTGTAGCTTGTTCAAATTATCCAGAATGTAAATATATCAAACAAGATGAAACAGAGCAGATTGATGAAAAATGTCCTAATTGTGGGGGTAATTTAGTTAAGAAAAGAGGTCGCTTTGGGGAGTTTTATGCTTGTGAGAACTATCCAGAATGTAAGTATATAAAAAATGATAAGGCGAAACCTGAGCCAACTGGAGAAATGTGTCCAGAGTGCGGTAAGGAGCTTGTTAAACGTAAGAGTCGCTATGGAAAATTCTTTGTTGGTTGTAGTGGGTATCCAAAATGTAGATACATTAAAAAAGAAGAAAAGATAGAAAAGGAAGAAACTGATACTTCCAAAAAAGAGGAAAAATAATGGAGAAAGTAATTGTTGTTGGTGCTGGATTAGCAGGCTGTGAGGCAACGTGGCAACTCATCAATCGAGGGATTTTTGTTACCTTGATAGAGATGCGTCCAAAAAAGATGACACCAGCACATAAAAGTGGAAAATTTGCAGAGCTAGTTTGTTCAAACTCACTACGTTCTAATTCGTTAAACAATGCAGTTGGTGTGATGAAAGAAGAAATGCGTATGTTTGATTCTTTGATTATGCAGGTCGCCGATGAATGTGCTTTACCAGCTGGTAGTGCATTGGCAGTCGATCGTGAACGTTTTTCACAACGAATTAGTGATATTTTAAGAAATCACCCTTTGGTTGATGTGGTAGAAGAAGAAGTTACACAAATTCCTGAAGGGAATGTCATTATTGCAAGTGGACCATTAACTAGTGATGGATTAAGTAAAGCGATTCAAGATTTGTTTCATGAAGATTACTTTTACTTTTATGATGCTGCGGCACCGATTGTGAGTAAGGAAAGTATTGATTTTAATAAAGCGTATTACAAATCAAGATATGATAAAGGAGATGCTGATTACATCAATTGTCCGATGAACAAAGAACAATTTGATGCCTTTTATGATGCTTTAATTCATGCAGAAACAGCGACTTTAAAAACATTTGAAGAAGAAAAATATTTTGAAGGTTGTATGCCGTTTGAAGAAATTGCGAAACGTGGGGAAAAAACCTTGTTGTTTGGACCGATGAAACCAGTTGGTTTGGAAACACCAGATGGAACACGTCCTTATGCAGTGGTTCAATTACGCCAAGATGATGGGGCAGCGAGTCTATACAATATCGTTGGTTTTCAAACGCATTTAAAGTGGGGAGAACAAAAACGTATTTTATCCATGATTCCAGGATTAGAAAATGTGGAGATAGTGCGTTATGGAGTGATGCATCGTAATACATATTTATGTGCACCTCGCTTGTTGAAAGCTACTTATCAATCACAAATTCGTGATGATTTGTTTTTTGCAGGACAGATGTGTGGGGTAGAAGGTTATATTGAATCTTGTGCGAGTGGGCTATTAGCTGGATTGAATATGGCGAATCGTTTGTATGGTAAACAATGCGTTGTTTTACCACCAACGACAGCAATAGGGGCAATGGCACATTATATCACCCATACGAATCCAGCGTATTTTCAACCGATGAACGCTAATTTTGGAATTATGCGTTTAGATGTAAAAGTGAAGAAAAAAGACCGTAAAGAAGCGTATGCAAAACAAGCGTTAAATGAAATGGAAACGATGAAACAAGCGTTTGTGCCATGGAAGCAGTAGAAAAAGAATTAGTAGAACGTTTTTTGCATTTTATCGAGCAAAGCAATACAGGCTCTATTCATACACTCGACGCCTATAAACGAGATATTGCTGAATTTGTGGCTTTTTTAGAAACACAGCAGGTAGAACGCTTTCGCGATGTGGATCGCTTTGTGGTCAATGACTATATTATTATGCTTCGTGAAAAAGAAGTATTGAAAAATAGTTCAATTGCAAGAAAATTATCTACTTTACGTTCTATGTTTCGCTATTTTAATGAATATATAGGGATTGATCGTAATCCTTTCTTGTATGTAAAAGGAGTGAAACTAACAAAAAAAATTCCTGAATTTTTATTTGAGCATGAGGTTGATTTTTTACTTGATTATTTCCCCTTAGATACACCCCTTACTTATCGTAATCGTGTTTTATTTGAAGTGATGTACGCTTGTGGTTTGCGTGTTAGCGAAGTGATTCATCTAAAAATTGAGGATATTGATTTTGATGAAGATTTTGTGCGTATTGTGGGAAAGGGAAGTAAAGAGCGAATCGTTCCTTTCTATCCAGACTTACATACTATTTTAAAAACGTATTTAACGAAGATACGAACTACCTTTAATGTTGTTGATGATAATCCTTTTGTGTTTGTTAATCAGCATGGAAAACAATTAAGTAGTCGAGGAGTGCAATATATTTTAAATAAAGCAGTGCAGGATTCAGGACTTACGATGCATGTACACCCACATATGTTTCGCCATAGTTTTGCGACGCATCTGCTAGATCATGGTGCTGATTTGCGTGTTGTGCAAGAGTTATTGGGGCATGCCTCTTTGTCCACAACCCAGATTTATACGCATGTTTCTAAACAACGTTTAAAAGATGTTTATGAACAAGCACACCCTAGAAGTGTTAAAAACAAATAGAATCCTTTACGCAAAGGATTTTTTTGCTTTTTGTATTGAATTTATAAAGGAAAAATGGTATCATAATCAAGCATGCGTGAGCATGACTACACACATCATGAATGAACTGATCCCGTGCTCTAGTAAGATAGTACATTACGATAATGAGTTGTCAGTTTTAGAAATGGTGGCGGAATAACGGAAAGTGAGGACATATTATGTCAGTAATTTCAATGAGAAAATTATTAGAAAACGGTGTTCATTTTGGACATCAGACTCGTAGATGGAACCCTAAAATGAAACCAAACATCTACGCACAAAGAAATGGTGTATACATCATCAACCTTGAAAAAACACAGGAACAATTAGAAGTTGCTTATAACGAAATTAAAGCAATTGCTGAAAAAGGTGGAAAAGTGTTATTTGTGGGAACTAAAAAACAAGCACAGACTACAATTCAGGAAGAAGCTTTACGTTCTGGTTCTTTCTATGTAAACCAAAGATGGTTAGGTGGTTTATTAACAAATTATAGAACCATTCAAAAACGTGTAAAACGTTTAGTTGAAATTGAAGAAATGGAATCTTCTGGTTTAATTGAAGTGTATACTAAAAAAGAACAAGCACAATACAGAAAAGAAAAAGCTCGTTTAGAAAACTTCTTAGGTGGTATCAAAGAAATGAAAAAACTACCTAATGCCGTATTTGTTGTTGATCCAAAAGAAGAACACAATGCCGTAGCAGAAGCTAAGAAATTAGGAATTCCAGTATTTGCAATGGTAGATACTAACTGTGATCCTGAAGAAGTGGATTTTGCAATTGCTTCTAATGATGATGCAATTCGTTCCGTAAAATTAATTATTACATTAATGGCTGATGCAATTGTGGAAGCAAAAGGTGGTTTATTATCAGTTGCTCACAGTACTGATGAAGAACCAGATGTAACAATGGCAGATGTAATTGTTAATGTAGAAGAACAAATTGCAGAAAACGAAAAGAGAAGAAGAGCAAGAAACGAAGAAAAACGTCGTCGTTTTGAAAATAGAAAAAACAATAGAAACTTCAAGCCTTACCAGAGAAGAGAAAATGCAGAAACTGCGAAAGTAGAAAACAAACCTGCAGAAACACTTACTACTGAAGCAAAAGAAGATTAATTAAATTAGAAGGAGATAAAGTACATGATTACTGCAAGTCAAGTAAAAGAATTACGTGAAAAAACAAGTGCTGGAATGATGGATTGTAAAAAGGCATTAACTGAATGTGATGGAGATATGGCTAAAGCTGTTGATTGGTTGCGTGAAAAAGGAATTGCCAAAGCCGCTAAAAAAGGTGGTAGAATTGCAGCTGAAGGATTATCAAGAGTAAAAGTTGATGGCAATACAGCAGTTGTATTTGAAGTAAATTCAGAAACTGACTTCGTTGCGAAAAACGAACAGTTCCTTGAATTATTAAATACTATCGAATCTGCTTTATTAGCTAACAAACCTGCTGATCTAAGTGCTGCTTTAGCGATGGATGTGAATGGTGATTCATTAGAAACATTAATTGCTAATGCAACAGCAACGATTGGTGAAAAAATTACATTAAGAAGATTTGAAATCATTGAAAAGAGTGATGATCAAGTATTTGGTGCATACATGCACATGGGTGGAAAAATTTCTGCTTTATCTGTATTAAATGGTGGTAGTGATGAAGTTGCGAAAGACATTGCTATGCAAGTAGCATCTATGGCTCCTCAGTTTGTATGTCGTGATGATATGCCAGCTGAATACATTACTCATGAAAGAGGTATTTTAGAAGCTGAAATGATGAATGATGCAACATTAGCTGCAAAACCAGAAAAAGTAAGAGCTGGAATTGTTGAAGGTAGATTATCTAAACAATTACAAGAAGTATGTTTAGTAGATCAGATTTTCTTTAAAAACCCAGACTTCAAAGTTGGTAAATACGTTCAAGAATCAAATGCAAGTGTTGCTTCATTTGTACGTTATGTAGTTGGTGAAGGTATTGAAAAACGTGAAGAGAACTTCGCTGAAGAAGTAGCTGCACAAATCGCAGGTAAATAAGAGTAAAAGAGTGCCGATGTGTACTCTTTTTTTTATGGAATGAAAAAAAGTTGTTGTAAGTTGTTTTATTAATGCATAAAATGTGTAGAAATAAGCCAGTATTTATTGTATAATTTAAGAAGAAATTTGCGTTTAAAACAGAATTTTGTTTTAACTTGTATAAGAAAGGAAAAATTATGTATAAAAGAGTATTATTAAAATTAAGTGGAGAAGCTCTTTCTTCTGAAGGGAATGCGTTTGATCCTAAGATTTTATCTGGTTTAGCAGATGAATTGAAAGAAGTTCATAAACTAGGAATTGATTTAGCCATTGTTGTTGGTGGTGGAAACTTTATTCGTGGTAAAATGGTTGAACAAATGGGTATTGATCGTGTACAAGCTGATTACATGGGAATGCTTGGTACAGTCATTAATGCCTTGGCAGTGCAAAATGCTTTGGAGCAAAAAGGGGTACCTACTCGAGTACAAACAGCGATTGAAATGCAAAAGATTGCTGAACCTTTTATTGTTCGTCGTGCTATTCGTCATCTTGAAAAAGGCAGAATTGTCATTTTTGGAGCTGGAACGGGGAGTCCTTACTTCTCAACAGATACAACGGCTGCATTAAGAGCGAGTGAAATTAAAGCAGATGTGATTTTAATGGCAAAAAATGGGGTTGATGGTGTATATAGTGC
>SAAR01000435.1 GCA_009916335.1 Erysipelotrichia bacterium
GTTCTTTAGCATAATCTAAAGAATAACCCTCTCGGACACCCAACACTTCAGCTTTTTCAAAAATAGGTTTTACTATTGAAATAAATTTGTTGTTTCTTTTTGTAAACGGATCATCAGAAAGCATACCATTCATATAATATACTTTTTTCCCCATTTTTTGTGCCCAATACATAAGCATTAATTCATTAACGCTTTCTCTCCATGCAGGTACTCTAAATATAAAAGAACCTTCCCCATTCACAACTAAAGCATCAAAATCGTATCGTCTGAGATCAAATTCTTTCAACTGAGGATTTGCAGGTAAGCACTTCAAAAAGTTTGAAAGTGACTTTTCAATATTATCTTCGCACAAATAATCAAAATTGCTAAAAATATACTGTCTTCCCAATCGTAATAATCTAATAAACAAATAAAGAGCAGATTTCAATTGTGCCCAACGTCTTTTCTTTCCCAACCATTTGTAGATTGATGCAGGCAGATGTTTATAATAAAACAGTTCTCCTGTATCATTATTGGTGTATCGCCCACTTACAGTCCCAACGATCTCATTATTACGTTCAATTATTTGTGATAGTGCGGTACTCGTTGCACGACAACCGAAATTACCTCTATTTCGGTTGTCACCTACATATACAATTTTCATTTTGTAACAATTAGAGTTTTATACTAAATACTTGTTCAATTATTGGAGCCATGTCATAATATTCATATTGTGCTAGACGGCCTCCGAAAATAACATCATTCTCTTTTTTCGCCAATAATCGATACTGCTCTGCTAGTGAATTATTGCGATTATTGTTAACAGGGTAGTAAGGTTCCATACCTTCTTTGTACTCTGTTGAATATTCCTCACTAACCATACTTTTCGGACAGTCATATACCTCATTGCCGAACATTTCAAAGTGTTTATGTTCAATAACACGAGTATAAGGTTCATCGTGACAGGTATAATTTACCACCGCATTACCTTGGTAGTTTGGCGTATCTACGATTCTATTTTTGAAGCTAACAGTTCGCCAATCAAGTTTGCCGAGTTTATAGTCGAAATACTCATCGATAGCACCAGTATATACAAGCTTCTTTGCGATGTCTCTCCAGGAATCCTTTAGTTGTAGGTTGATAGTTGATAGTTGAGTGCCTGCCGATAGCTTAATATCGGAAAGTTTTGCTGAAAAGAAATCTATATTAGTCAAACACTCAACACCTTCAAGCAATCCATCAATCAACTTGTTATATCCGCCTATAGGGATACCCTGATAACGATCGTTGAAATAATTGTTATCAAAAATCATGCGGACAGGAAGACGCTTAATGATGAATGCTGGAAGATCCTTACAATCACGGCCCCATTGCTTTTCGGTATATTCTTTGATAAGTTTGTAAAAGATGTCCTTTCCCACAAGACAAAGAGCTTGCTCCTCTAGATTCTGAGGTTCACGTCCTTCAAGAGCAGCAACTGCCTCTGCTTTCTGCTCGTCAATTCTCGCCTGCGCCTCAGCTGGTGTATGCACTTCTGGCCACATGCGATTGAAAGTATTCATGTTGAATGGTAAGTTATACAACTCTCCCTTGTAGTTAGCAACTGGACAATTCGTGTAACGGTTGAACTCAACAATCGTGTTCACAAAATCCCAAACCCACTTATTACTCGTGTGGAAAATGTGTGCACCATATTTATGCACATGAATAGTTGAAGCGCTTTCCTTATCGGTTGGGAAGCCTGTCAAACCATCGATGGATTCGCAATAGATATTTCCACCAAGGTGAGGACGCTTATCTATTACAAGACAATTCATGCCCATCTGTCTTGCACGATAGGCAAAAGTCGCTCCGAAAAGGCCAGAGCCTACTATAAGATATTCGTAATGAGCCATATTTAGGTTATTATTTTTTTATCATAGAAAGTAATAATAGCTTTTCTTCTTTATTTAGACTAAACACAAAAAAGGAAGGAATGTATACAATAGTAAACATGAATATGCAAACAAATAACTTAAACCACGAATCTATACAATAAACTTTTGACGCAACAATAAATAAAGTTCCTATTAATAAGGGAATTACTGACATTTTTATTATTTCCAACCAGAACTTACAAATATCCAAATGCTGTTTTTTTGCATAATAGATGTTCATAATTAATATTTGCCCAACAATTAAAGCACCAGAAACTGCAATTGCACAACCAATACCACCCCATCGTTTTGCAAATATTATTTGTAGAATTAAACTGATTATGGCAATGCATATATAGAGCATCGAACGAAACTTCATTTGATTCCTTGCTTGCAGAATTGTTATTCCCAAATTTTGGATCAAAGGTATTGTTAACGGCACAAAATATAATACTGCAATTATGTACGATTCATGATATTCTGGCCCTGCCCAAAGAGTTATAAATTCATTTCCAAAACATACAAATCCTGTCAATATAAAGGATAGGACTATATATTGTATTCGACCCGTTTTTATAAACAGATTAGATATTTCTTGACAATCATTATTTAACGAAACCATAGCAGTAACTTTAGGCAAAAATAACGATGCAATCGCGTTTGAAAATTGCATATACATATTCTGGAATTGTATAGCAATTGCATAAACTGCAACAGCTGACGTTCCTGCTACTGCACCGAGTACAAACTGGCCTGTTCCCCAATATATTC
>SAAR01000058.1 GCA_009916335.1 Erysipelotrichia bacterium
GGAATATACTTTATTAAACAAAAATATACCAGTTTTGCATTTTGATTATGATGAAGACTTGCATATGGCACTTAACATAACTACTTTGTTAAATCCTGCGTACGCTCCTTTAGGTATTATAGATTATAAAACAGGAATTTCAAAAAAATCATTTAATGCGTGGTGGAAAGAAAGGTCAATCCCTGCTTCTCGAAGTAAAATCAAAGATATATTAGATAGTTTAGATATGTCGTCTTCTTTAGAATTGTTAGACAAATGTATGGGATTAAGTTTAAGTGATCAATACTGGATAAAAAATAAAGATAGTAAAGTAACATGGGAAGAAGTTAATTTTTTTACGAATGATTTTAGTGAAGATATGGGGGAATTGTTATTAGGACAAAGGGATAGTAGCGTTAATATAAATTTATTTAGCCCTGATAATTCAAGTGATGGAAACTTACGAAAAAAATGGAAAATAATCAATGGGGATCGTTGTTTAATAAAAAGTGGGGGTATCTACAATCAAGAACCATATAACGAAGTTGTCGCAACGAAGTTATACGAAAGATTATTACCGAAAGAAAGTTATACTTCCTATACACTATTAGAAGAAAATGAGCAAGTGTATTCTTGCTGTAAAACAATGGTTACACCCAATGAGGAGTTAGTTCCTGCTTGGTATATTGACAAAGTGTTAAAACTTAAAGGGAGTGATTCACTATACGAACATTATCTCAATGCTTGTGAAAAACTTTCTATACCAAATGCTAGAGATAACATCAACAAAATGATTGTGTGTGATTTTATATTAGGAAATTATGATCGACATTATCGTAATTTTGGTGCAATTAGAAATGTAAATACACTAAAATGGGAGAAGATTGCTCCTATTTATGATAGCGGAAGTTCTCTTTGTGCAGATGTATTAACACAACAAATCAAATCTTATCAATTTGATAGTAAGCCATTTAAAAAAGATTGTATTCAACAATTAAATTTAGTAAATGATTATTCTTGGCTTGATATAAACAAGTTGAAGGGATTCAGTGAAGAAGTAAAAGAAATTTTGAGCTTAAATCCACTAATGGACGATAATCGTACAGAATTGATTAAAAGAATGGTCGATGTTCGTATTGAAATAGTTTGTGAAAGAAAAAAAGCATGCGAAAAAAATAATTAAAAATGTTTTACCATTAGCAATGAATTGATACACATCAAGAAGTAGTTGAGCAGATGGACAAAAGGATTATTTTACTATAAAAACGCAAAAAAGAAATCAGTAAAAAAGGCAGAGTGTGTGATAGGAATGTGATTTTCGATAAATCACGATTTTTCTAGCTTGTGTTTTATCTGTTGGATTAAAAAAATAAACACATGTTTCTCTGCTTTTTTTATTGTTTTCTGTATAATCACATAATTTTCGATGAAGAAACATAAAATATCGACTGTTTTTTTCACATAATTTTGTTACAATGTATATAAACAGAAGGTGATGAAAATGAAAAAAGTAATTTGTATAGTAGAAGATGAAAAAGATTTAAATGAACTAGTGAAACGATATTTAGAAAAAGAAGGATATGAGGCTCGTTCTTATTTAACGTATGATGAAGCTAGTGAGCATACAAAAGATGATGATGTTCATATGTGGGTATTAGATATTATGTTAGATGATAAGAGTGGGTTTGACTTACTTGAAGAAATTAGAAGTACAGGTAGTGAAATTCCTGTTATTTTCATGAGTGCGAGAGATAAAGAATTTGATCGTATTATCGGTTTAGAAAAAGGAAGTGATGATTATATCACAAAACCATTTTCACCTAAGGAATTAGTTTTGCGTGTAAACAATATTATGAAACGTGCCTATAAGGAAAGTAATCGTATTCTTGTTGATGGCTATGAACTTGATGAGGAACAAAGAAAAGTGTTTGATCAAAATGAAGAGATTGATTTAACAACGAAGGAATTTGATTTGTTGATGATGTTTATTCGTAACAAAGGAATTGCTTTTTCTCGTGAAAAAATATTAGAAAATGTGTGGGAAGATAATTATTTTGGAAGTGATCGTGTTGTTGATGATACATTGCGTAGATTGCGTAAAAAATTACCTAAATTGAATATCCATACAATTTATGGCTTTGGGTACCGTCTAGGATAATGAGAAATTTTAATTCGTGGGTAAAACGCTTATCGTTATCGCAACAATTATTCATGCTGATTTTTGCGTTTATAACCTTTTTTGCTTTCTTTTTCTTTATTTATATTTCTGATACAGTCGCTGATTATACAAATAATCAAATGCTGGCAGTGCTAAAAAGTTATGAAAGTAATATGTCCACATTATATGAACTGTATGCGGAACAAGGAATTGCTGTCATTAGTTCTGATACAAGTGATAATCCCGATTATTTAACGTATTATTTTACGGTTGAAGATGGGGAAATCAAAAAAGTATATGGACGTGATGATGAAGCCATTAAAGATGCAGTGGGTAATCGTATGCGTAAAGAAATTGAAGCAAAGGTAATTCTCTATGCAGAGCTTGATTCACAAACACTTATTCGAGAACAGGAATTTAATACCTATTCTAATAAAAGTGGTGCGTATGCTTATTATTCCATTAAGAAATTAAAAGATGGAACGATTATGGTAAATATGCTAAACAATGTGTATCCGAAACAGTTTAGAGATGATTTGTTAAATAGTGTCATTGATATTACTGTCTTTGTGGTTGGTATCTTCTTTATTATCTTAATGTTGTGGGTTGCCTATTTAATTCACCCATTAAATCAAATTCGTGCATATATTGAAAAGATTAAAATGGGGAAAGAACCTGTTTTAAAAGTGAATCGTGAAGATGAAATTGGGGAATTAGCACATGCTCTTATTACGATGCGTGAAGAATTAAAGCGTCAAGAAAAGACTAAGGAAGAAATGATCCATAACATTTCTCATGATTTAAAGACACCGATTGCAACGATTAAATCCTATGCAGAAAGTATTAAAGATGGGGTTTATCCATATGATACATTAGAAAAAAGTGTCGATGTTATTATTGAAAATGCTGAGCGTTTAGAGAAAAAGGTACATAGTTTATTGTTTATGAACCGTATTGAATATTTAGCCTCACAGGAACAAGATGAGGTGATGTGTGATATGAAAGAAGTGGTGGAAACCGTTGTTTTAAACACAAAACTAATTCGCCCTGAAATTGAAGTGGAAACGAATTTAATTTCTTCTTATTTTAGAGGTGGAGATGAAGCATGGCGAGGAGCAGTAGAAAATATTTTAGAAAATGCGTTACGTTATGCACAAACACAAATTGTGATTACCTTAGATGAAAAGCAGTTATGTATTTATAATGATGGACCACAGTTTAAGGAAAATCAAATGGATACGATGTTTAAGCCGTTTGAAAAAGGACAAGGTGGTAAATTTGGATTAGGTTTATCCATTGTACAAAAAGTGGTTAGTGCGAATAAATATCGTGTTGTGGCAGAGAATGTAGAAACTGGTGGAGTGATTTTTAAGATTATGAAATAGAAATACGCATATTATGACGTATTTCTTTTTTTTATCCTTCATATACTGTTTTAGGTGATATATATGGATTTAGAGCAGTTGAATATTAAGGTAGAAGGAACAGGACAAGCAATGCTGCTTTTGCATGGCTGGGGTGTAGATCATCATATGATGGAAGAAATCTTTGAACATTTCAAACCAACCTATCAGGTATGTACCTTAGATTTACCAGGGTTTGGCAAGAGTGCAAATCCGCCTTATGCTTTTTCAATTTATGATTATGTCAATGTGATTAAAGAAGTCATTTTAAAGTATGCATTGCAAAAACCAATTATCATCGCTCATTCCTTTGGGGCAAGAATTGCTTTTCATTATGCAGCGATGTTTCCTGTTAAATATTTAATTATTACAGGGGGTGCAGGAATTAGAGCGACGCATGATTTCGACTATTATTTCAAAGTATATTTATTTAAAATATTGCGTTTTTTACACATTGAAAATGAATTAGGCTCCTATGATTATAAACAAGCGAATGATGTGATGAAGGCGACTTTAGTGAAAATAGTGAATGATGATGCAAGAGCAGATATTGAAAAAATACCATGTGAAATGCTGTTAGTATGGGGAGAAAAAGATATGCAAACACCACTATGGATGGCTGAACAAATTTGTCAATTAAATGCAAAAGCAACACTAATTATCTTTAAAGAGGACGATCATTTTGCGTATTATCATCAAATGCATCGTTTTATTAAAGTTTGTGAAAGTGTTCTTGAAGGAGGTGTGTAATGAATGGATTATTGTTTGTTGTCTATGTTGCTTATCGTTTTTTAAGCATTGATAAGGAATGTCGCATCTTACAGTTAAATCATTACCAATTAGTAAGAAGTATTCATCATGTGAAACAAACGTTTCACTTCACACAAAGAAAGGGTTGGCATTTACTCATTCATCTTCCTTTTGTATTGTTGTGTTTTAGTGAACAGGCTGAAAATTTGTTTACACTACTATTAATTGTTTATTTTTATTTAGGTTATAAAACAAAAATAGTGATGCATCAACAAGTGCATTTAGTGTATACTAAACGCATTTTACGTCTTTATATTAGCTTGACTTTACTATATGCTCTTCTGTTTTTTCTATGTCGACAAACCTCTCTTTTTATATGGTTGATCTTATTGTTGATGACATGTAATCCACTAATGGTATTATGTGCTGCTTGTATTAATGCTCCCTTTGAAAAGATCATTCGTAATTACTATGTATCCTTAGCGAAACAAATCATGAAACAACATTCCCAATTAATTAAAATAGGCATTGTTGGTAGTTATGGGAAAACGAGTACGAAAAATATTTTGCATGCTTGTTTGTCGCAACGTTATTATTGCTTAAAAAGTCAACGTTCCTATAATAATTTAATGGGGAATACGTTAATGATAAGAAATGAATTAAAAAGAGTCCACGAAGTAATGATTGCAGAAATGGGTAGTGATCATGTGGGAGAGATTAAACGTTTATTGCATTTTATTAAACCTGGGTATGTGATTTTAACAAGCATTGGTAATCAGCATATGGAAACATTTAAAACACAAGCCAATATTGTGAGAGAAAAAACATCACCTTTACACTATTTAAAACGCAGTGATTTTGCGTTTATCAATCTTGATGATGCGTATTTATATGCACATAAAGATATGGGCGTATGTCAAAAGGTGTACTATGGAAAACATGAGCAAGCACATTATAGTTTATGTGATGTGGTATTAAATGAGTGGGGATCTTCTTTTAATATTGTGTATCGTAATGAAAAAATCGCCTTTAAAACATCACTACTAGGCTATTACAATATTATGAATATTGTCGCTAGTATCGCATTAGCACATACTTTACATGTGCGTTTTGAAAACCTGCAAAAAGCGATTGCTGCTTTACAACCTGTACCACATCGTTTACAAAGTATTGCTAAATCACATTATACATTAATTGATAATGCCTATAATTCTAATGTGCATAGTTTTAAAAATTCATTAGAAGTGTTAAGCCGTATTCAAAAATATCGTATTTTAATTACTCCTGGTTTAATTGATCTAAAGGAAGATGATAAGATTAATAACAAATTAATGGATTATGTGTTTGGAAATGTCGAAGAAGTGATTATTGTTGGATATAAAAATCGAGCTGCTTTGTGTGCAGGGTTGAAACGTAATCATTTTACATGTTATCAAATTGTCGATACAATGGAGGAAGCTTTTGCCTATATAGAGGCATTAGAGAAAGATGATTTTGTGGCATTAATTGAAAATGATATTGATAAAGATTATATGAATCAACGCTATTAACATATTTGCACCTTTCTAGTATAGGCACATATAATAAGCTAGGAGGCAGTGTATGATTCATAATATTGCAGTGATTTTTGGAGGGGATTCGTGTGAACATGAAATTAGTATTTTAAGTGCTATGCAAATCATGAATGTACTAAAGAAAAAATATCATGTGATTCCTATTTATGTGGCAAAGGATAGTCAAATGTATACGCATTCTAGTCTTATGGATATTCATACATTTCAAAATCATTTACAGATGAAAAAGCGATACTTGTGTACGTTGTTTAAACAAAAGGCAGAAGTGTATGTAAAAAACGTCAATTATTTTGCAAACAAACAAAGAATTGATTTTGTCTTTCCTATCTTGCATGGTAAATTTGGCGAAGATGGTAGTATACAAGGATATTTGAATATGTTGCATGTTGCATATGCAGGGTGTGATGTATTAGCGAGTGCCACTTGTATGTCTAAAATAAGAAGTAAACAATTATTAGCTTATCATCATATAGCGACATTAGATTTTGCGATTGTTGATGAAACACAAAAAGAAATGCCTTTTCTTCCTTGTATTATTAAACCTGATGGGTTAGGTTCTAGTATTGGTATTGCCATTGTAAAAGAAGAAGCACAATGGAAAGAAGAACTGGAAAAGGCGTTACTTTTTGATGAGCGTTGTTTAGTAGAACCTTATATTGAACAATTTATCGAAATTAATTGTAGTGTTAGAAAGAGTGATGGCGAAGTTATTTTATCCATGTTAGAATGTGTACAAAAAGAAGAAGAAATATTGTCATTTCATGATAAATATGAAAAAGAAACAAGTAATAAAACAAGAAAAGATCGTGTGATTAATCCTATTTTAGATGAAGTAATAGAAAAACAAGTAAAAGGGATGGCTGTTCAAGTATATGAAAAACTAGGATTAGATGGTGTGATTCGTATTGATTTTATATGTTTTAATGAAAAAGTATATGTGAATGAGATTAATACCATTCCTGGTTCCTATGCTTTTTATTTATGGCAAGAGAATTTTTTAACACTGTTAGAAAGTGTGATGAAGGAAAGCTTGTTTCATTATCAAAAACAAGCATGTAAAATTACTAGTTTTGCAAGTGATGTTTTGTTTCATTTTCATGGAAATAAGTATAAATAAAGGATAAAGAGCGTGTTGTCTCTTTATTTTTTGCTTGTTTGAAAGCACATAAAGAAGTACAATTAAACAAGAGGAGGTGTGCTTATGGATAAAGAAATGACATTAGAACTGTTAAAAGAGATGATTCATCAAAAAAAGGTGAAGATGCTTAGGGAAGTGTTTGATGAATACAATGTCGTAGATATGAGTGAACTGGTAGGCGAATTAGAACTAGATGAAGCTTTGTTCATATTTAAGACATTAAAAAAAGATGTAACAAGTGAAATTTTTTCTTATCTTTCCCATGATCAGCAAGAACGTTTGATTGAAGCTTTTACAGGGAATGAAATTGCTGTGATGTTAGATAATTTGTATAGTGATGATATTGTCGATTTTATGGAAGAAATGCCAGCGAATATTGTGAAACGTGTGCTTCAAAATGCCAAACCAGCACAGCGTGTAGAAATTAACAAATTGTTAAATTATAAAGAGGATAGTGCTGGTTCCATTATGACTACCAACTTTATTACATTAAAAGCAAAGGATACGATTAAGGCTAGTATTGCTCGTTTGCGTAGCTATCAAAATTTAGATCGTACGTTAAACTATGCGTATATTACAGATGCGAAAAAGCAGTTAATCGGTTATTTATCATTGAAACGATTGTTGTTTGAAGCAGATGATGAATTGATTGATGATGTGATGGAAAGCGATATTATCTATGTAAAAACAGATGATGATCAAGAGTATGCCG
Organism: Erysipelotrichia bacterium; assembly: GCA_009916335.1. The sequence continues at coordinate 7,715 of SAAR01000058.1, forward strand.
CAAAGATGATACAAAAATATGATGTATCAGCAATTCCTGTTGTAAATGATGAATTAAAATTAACAGGGGTTATTACCGTCGATGATATTATTGATGTTATTCATGAGGAAGCAACAGAAGATATTCATAAGATGAATGCGATTGAACCAACCGATGAACCATATTTAGAAACAGGTGTTTTCAGTATGTATAAACACCGTATTATCTGGTTGTTAATTTTGATGATTTCTGCAACTTTCACAGGGAATATTTTATTGAACTTTGAAGATAAATTAGCAGGTGTTGCTTATTTATCAGTATTTATTCCCATGTTGATGGACGCTGCTGGGAATGCAGGAAATCAAGCAAGTACGATGATTACTCGTTCCTTAGCCATTGGGGAAGTAACTAGCAAAGATATGTTAAAGGTATGGTTTAAAGAAATACGAGTGGCTTTGCTTTGTGGAGCAACGATGGGGATTGTAAATTTAATACGAGTAAAAATGTTTATGGGTATGGTGGATATACAAACATCGATCATCGTATCTTTATCTATTACATGTACAGTCATGTGTGCAAAATTAGTGGGTTGTACGTTACCGATGATTGCTGTGAAATTAAAGTTGGATCCAGCTGTTATGGCAGGACCTTTGATTACAACCCTTGTTGATGCGTTAGCATTGCTTGTATATTTCACATTAGCCTCTACTTTTCTATTATAGGAATAAAACAGCAAACATAACACATGCTGTTTTTTTTGCCAACATTTTGTGATTTGTATACTTTGCGTTATAATGAGTGTAATTCACGATACAAGTGAATCATGTAAGAAAGATGAGGTACAAGTATGATTATTGGGATTCCTAAGGAAATAAAAAATAATGAAAATCGTGTTTCTATGACACCAGCAGGTGTATTTAGTTTATGTAAAGCAGGACATGAAGTATATGTAGAAACACAGGCAGGAGTAGGCAGTGGTTTTTTAGATGCTGAATATGTAGAGGCAGGAGCGAATATTGTAAGTTGTGAAGAAGTATTCGCCAAGGCACAATTAATTATTAAAGTAAAAGAATATTTAGAAAGTGAATATCATTATTTGCGTGAGGATCAAATGGTCTTTACCTATTTGCATATTGCGGCGAATGAATCTTTTGCCAATGCATTGATCAATACGAAAACAACAGCGATCGCATATGAAACAGTGGAACATGAACATAGTTTACCACTACTTACCCCAATGAGTGCAGTGGCAGGAAGAATGGCAGTACAAGTGGGTGCGAATATGCTACAAAAAGCAAATGGTGGTAGTGGAATTTTACTTGGTGGTGTACCTGGTGTAATGCCTGCTGAGGTAGTCATTATCGGTGGTGGAAAAGTTGGGTTAAACGCCGCTAAAATCGCTTGTGGATTAGGGGCAAATGTTCATGTCTTTGATATTAATGCAGAACGTATGGCATATATTGATGATATTAGCAATGGTAGTATTCATGCTATCTACAATAATGAATATAATTTATGTAATGCCTTAAAAAGTGCTGATTTACTAATTGGAGCTGTTTTAGTACCAGGAGGAAAAGCACCAAAATTAGTCAGTGAAGAAATGGTTAAAATGATGAAAAAAGGAAGTGCGATTGTCGATGTGGCAATTGACCAAGGGGGTTGTATAGAAACATGTGATCATACAACAACACATGATCAACCGACATTTGAAAAACATGGTGTTTTACATTACTCTGTTGCCAATATGCCAGGTGCAGTTCCAAGAACTTCTACGATTGCTTTAGCCAATGCAACATTACCTTACATTTTAAAATTAGCGAATGAAGGTTTATGTGCCTTAAAACAAGATGCAGGCTTTATGAAAGGGTTAAACACATATCAAGGCAAATATACATGTGAAGCAGTTGCGAAAGCGTTGCATCAACAATACCACGATCCAAAGCAATTGATAGAAGGCTAACATGTATATCTAAAGCTTGTTGGTGCATCACTTATCAACAATGATTTTTATGTGTGCATTTTTATGGTTTATGGTACAATAGGGGAAAGTTTTAAGGGGAGGTAGTAGAAGATGGAACAAATCTTTAATCGTAAATATTTTAAATTGTTTTTTATCTTTTATGTGTTTTTAAACACATTAAGTTTACAGTATTTTGGAATCGAAAGAAATCCTTTATATCCCATTGTATTCTTATGGGGAATTTTAATTTTAGGATATGATTTATACAAAAAACAATTGTTTTATAAAAATTCGCATTTAGGATTGATTGGTATGTATGGAATTATCTTATTGCTTGCGACATATTTTAATAAGGAATACAGCAATCAGGATTCCTATCTTATCTTAGGTATGCAATTATTAATCTTCTTATTATTATTTGCTAATCCTAAGAAAACAACATTAAAACAAATCAAAGAGGAAATTAGAACGATCATTCCTTTCACTACCGTATTAACCTTAACAGCGACGTTTATTAGTTTACTCATGTTTTTCTTTAATATTTCTTCGACAAGAAATGGTATGAGTATTGGTTTGTTAGGAGATCGTTTATTCGGTATTTATTTTAACTGTAATCCAGCTGCGTTCTTAGCTTGTATGATGATGGTATTTTCTATGATTGCCATCAAAAGTAAGTATCGCTTTCCATTGTTATATTATGTAAACTTTGTTGCACAATTATTGTATATTATTTTATCAGGGTGTAGAACAGCTTTAATTGTCGTCATTTTAATTGCTATTGCTGTTTTATATTATAAGCTATTTAGTAAACATGGTTACTCTCGTATTAAACAAATCGCTGTTTCATTGTTTGTTTGTATCACGATTGTTTTTGGAAGTAGTATTGTGCAAAAAACATTGTATTTCATTCCACAAATGCAAGGGGCAGAAACGGTTACAACAAGTCGTTTTCAATTTGATAAAATCATTGAAATTATGACTTTAATTCAAGAAGGAAAAAGTTCTAACTTACATCGTATTTACGATTTAACAAATGAAGTTTCTAGTGGACGTGTGGAATTGTTGAATACAGCGTATAAAGTATTTAGATACAATCCTATACAAGGGGTAGGAGTGAACAACTTTCAACGTATGGGTGTGGTATTAAATCCTAGCGATCATGTTGTACAACAACCACAAGTAGTACATACTCATAATGTATTTGTGGAAACAGCAGTCATTGGGGGAATCTTTGGCTTTATGGTTTTCTTCTTATTCTTCTTAAAGTCAAGTGCAACCATATGGACAACCTTTAAAAAGTATGCAGGAAGTTCTTCTTACTTCATCATCTTATGTTTTACCTTAGTTGTCTTAAGCGATTTTCTAGGAGGTATGTTTGATTATGGAGTATTCTATGTTTATTCTTTATCCTCCACACTTTCTTGGGTATTCTTAGGCTATCTATATTGGTTAAATGATCACCCTATGTTAAAGCTATCCAGTGATTCTAAATACTATGATTTTATGTATTATCATTTAGTAAAAGTAGACTATCAAAGAAGTAGAACTGAAAACTTTGAAAATGTTGTGATTCAAATCTTAGATAGTGCTTGTGATGATGAAGTTTATATTGTAAAAGTAGATATTGTATTAAACTATAAAGCAATACAAGATCACTTTATCTATCATGCTATTTTTGATGTGATAGGAGCAAGTAAAGAACAATTAGATGAGTGTAAAGATAATATGGCACTTGAGTTATATGAAATGGTTTCTCAAGAAATCGCCACATTAATTAGTGATGGAAATGATGTTACACAATTACCAAAAGGCAATGTAAACATCGTTACATGATCATAAAAGAAACAGGGGGCATAATACTCCCTGTTTTATATTGCATTTCTTGATAAGCGAATGCTTATATGGTAGAATGTAGCTAATTGATTTTATGCCCCCCTAAAGTTCATGGGGAGTTTTTTATTTGTTATTACGCTTTAAATAAAGGAGAATTATTATGACTATACAAAATAAATGGATTAAATTTTTAAAAGATTGTTTTATTGATATAGTAGGAGGATTATTAATAGGAATCGGTGTTTATAACTTTGCTGTAAATGCCTCTTTTCCTCTTGCTGGTGTATCAGGAATCGCATTAGTATTCTATCGCTTTTTTGATCTTCCAATTGGTTGGGGTTCCATTCTTTTAAATATCCCTATTATTATTTTATGTTATCGTGTACTAGGCAAAAAGTTTCTTTTTGTATCTTTAAGAACATTACTTATCAGTTCTTTAATGATTGACTATGTTGCCCCCTTATTTCCTGTATATGAAGGAGAAAGAATGTTAGCAGCTGTTTGTACAGGTGTTTTTTTAGGACTAGGATATGCATTAATCTATATGAATGATACTTCCACAGGAGGTATGGACTTTGTCATTATGGCAGTAAAGAAGTTAAAACCACACTTCTCATTAGGAAGAATCATTTTGATTGTAGATGCAATTGTTGTTATTATGGGTGGTTTCTTATTACAAGAAGTAGATGGAACGATTTATGGTATGATCGTTACTTATTTAATGACCATGGTAATTGATAAAATTATGTTTGGTATTGATGCAGGTAAGGTTGCTTGGATCATTAGTGATAAAGGCAATGAAATTGCAGAAACAATTGATCAATCAACAGGTAGAGGTTGTACCATTATGGAGGCAAAAGGAGGATATTCTAAAGCGAGAAAACAAGTCATCATGGTAGCTTGTAGTAATCATGAAATGTATCGTATTCATAAACATGTAAAACAAGCCGATCCAGATGCATTCACTATGATTATGGAATCCGATGAAGTATTAGGGGAAGGGTTTAAAGAAGAGTAAGTAAAAGTGCTTTTCAACCCTTACAAAAAGGTAAAAAAAGCATAAAAACAGCTAAAAAAAGACAAAAATAACAAAAAAATACAATTTTTCTATCTAAACTGCCTGAAAATGTAAAGTTTAAATTATATGATATGTGTGTAAATAAAATATAACTGCATATCTTTTTTTATTCTGTATATAAGGGAAATAGTGGTAATATTTTATGGTATTTATTAAATTTTAGAAAGTGAGAGGAAAAGTATGAAAAATTTAAGAAAAAACAAAAAAGGGTTTACATTAGTAGAAGTAATTGTTGTATTAGTTATTTTAGCAATCTTAATTGCAATTGCAGTACCATCTGTTATGAAGTATATTGATGATGCAAATGAAGCTAAATATTTAGCTCAGGCTAGAGGTGCTATGATTGCGATGGAATCAGAAATTACAAAAGACTATGCAGATGATAAAGCAGTAGATACAGGTAAAGCAAGTACTGATGCTATTACTGAAATTGATCTTACAGGGGAAATAACAGAAATCAAAGCATTTACAAATGCAGACGGTACAGGTGACTATATATCAAATGATAAAGCTGAAGTTTCACCTAACAAGATTAAATCATATAGAGTAACATTTAAAAATGGTACAAAAGTATTAATTCCAGTAAATGGAAGTGCTGAAGTTGAAAAAAATTAATTAAAATCAAATTTAAATCCTAAAGCCTCTTTTATTAGAGGCTTTAAGAGTATATTAAGTAGGGTAAAGAAAGGGTGATATGATGGACGCAATCTTAATAATGGTGTATTTCTATGTGTTCATTATTGGTATGTGTATTGCTAGTTTTATGAATGTAGTAATTTATCGTGTACCTAATCATTTAGATTTTGTGAAAGGGAGATCATTTTGTCCTAACTGTCATACTACTTTAAAACCATATGATATGATTCCTGTCCTTAGTTGGATCATACTAAAAGGAAAATGTCGAAATTGTCATACATCAATTTCCATACGCTATCCTTTGATTGAATTATTTGGTGGTATCTTAGCAATTTGGATATTTCATCACTATTTGTTTACATGGGATAGTTTATTGATATTTGCTTTTAGTATGATTTTATTAGCGATTGCGATGGTTGATATAGATACGATGGAGATTGCAAATGGGTTTATCATTTCTTGTTTAATTTGTGCTATAATATCTATATTATTACAC
>SAAR01000436.1 GCA_009916335.1 Erysipelotrichia bacterium
TAATCAATCCGTTCTCTGACAAGTAGTTCTTGCTCTGCAGGATAATCAAATATGTAGTATCCCACTTCATTGCCTAGACCCTTATTTTTTCTGAAGTTTGGCTGCTTGAGTTTATCTTCAAGCTTGTTTAATCTGCTGTCTAAATCCTGCATTTAGCTCACTCCTGTAATGGCTTTGATCAATTGCATCTCGCCAGTGTCTTTTAAAAAGTTCTCTAGTGTTATGTCCAGAATTGGAGGTGTAATTTTTTTCTGCTTATCACTGATGGTCAGCAGCCCTGCATCAACTAAAAAGTTCATATATGTACTGCGTAATCGTCGCAAAGTCACATCCGTCCACGTGCTCATATTTTCGTCTTGCTCTTGTTTATTTTTAAAAAAGATATTGATATCACTTGCCGTCAGCTCAAGTGCTCCAAGCTTCACTTTTTCGCGATATACCTCATACAGAAACTCGAAAAACAATCTATTTTTCTTGGCTGACGCAAGGATATTGATTATTTTTTGAGTCTGCAAATCAGTATGCATAAAAATCTCAAGATAGCCCTCTTCAATTACTTCAATTCTATTTTTAAGATAGCCAAAAATTCGTTTTGCTCGATACTCCTTCGAAATGCCCAGCAAATTTTCATTCAGGCATAACGCCTTTATATCATCCCATGATTTACCTTCGTACCTTAATTTTATTAAGCTCTTGAATTCGATGAACCAAAAGGATTCCGCTACAAGCCCTGAACTATACTTTTCCATAAATAATCCCCCAACTACCACATTGTTACTATTTCTTAAACGGGCTGTCTGCCCCACTAGTTCTCTACAGCAGTTACTTTACTACTTCAACAATATCCCCGATGTCGCAATCCAATATTCTGCAGATTTTGATTAAAATATCGAGGGATACAATCTCATTTTTCTTTAGCTTCGTGAATGTAGCGGGGCTTATCTTTGCTGCCTTCCTCACTCCCACGTTCGTCATGTCTTTGTCAATTATCAATATCCAAAGCTTTTTATAACTAACACCCATATAACACCTCTTTACGGCTGAACGATTTTTATTTAACTTGTCATCATGGCACAAACATTTTTAGATAAATTACACTATACTACTTCATTTTATCAATTTAAAATCACCAATACAATGAAATCGTTCAACTTCTCAAAAAAAATAGCATATACGGAAAAGCGAATTATTTTACTTTGTTATAATTCCCGGAAATTCAGGTATTTTTATTAAAAGAAAAAAAACACCCAGCTTGTGCTGAGTGCATTTTTTTTAGATTTTCATTACTGCGAAAGAAAATACTATTCACGTTCAAACTATTAACATCTATCAGAGCCCTAAAATCTCTCTCTTCTTAGCATCGAATTCATCTTGAGATAAAATTCCTGCGTCCAATAAACCTTTTAATTTTTTTACTATTTCTATCTGTTCATCCAGTGACATTGATTGTTTTATTTCGGCCTGAACTCCCAAATTTTGTGCCACATTCATACCAAATATCATCCCCCCAGCGTCACCTAGCCCATTATTTTGGACACCTTGAGCGATTTTTTGTTGCGCAGCAATATTCGACGATTTTTGAGATACGTCATCATAAGCCTTAAGATTCATCTTGTTGGTAGAATATTGCTTGACTAACTCACGCGATTCTGGAGAAAACTCTATATTTTCGATTCCAATTTTGACAATCTCAAATCCAAATCGTTCTTGCCAAGTCCCCGCATTTGATGAATCATCAGAAACTTTTGCTGATATTTCATTAGCTTGTGAAGGTAATTGAGAAATTCTATAAGTAGTTGATAATGAATTCAAAGCAACAGTAAACGACTGGATAAATTCAGAAAGAATCTGTGCTCTTGCTTTTTTATCATCAAACGAATAAAAATTAACATTAGCAGGAACATAGTTTTTGAGGAATTTTTCGGGATTGCTTACTTTTATAGAAAATGTTCCATATGCTAATATTTCAAGGTCAGTTCCATAATACAAATCATTGTACACAAGGGGGCCGCGTGTTCCGAATTTTATATCTCGGATTTCACGTAAATTAACAAAAGCAATTTGTTTCTGCTCAGAAGTCTGTCCACCATAACCAACTCTATCTTTAACTTGGTTAAAGATAGAGGCCCCGATACTATCCCCATTAAAAATACTTTTTTCTCCATTCTGATATTCATAACCACCAGGAGTTGTAATTATATCCTCAATTCCAGACTGACTAAATATAAATGCTACAGTATTTTCGGGAACAAATATTTTTGATCCATTTGAAATAATGCCATTTGATCCGCTTGTATTAGATCCACGACCGTTGTTCGTTTGTTGAAGGGTCCCTGGAGCTACGACCGTGTGTTCATCAAAATGACTAGCAGTGATAATATCTTTCCACTGATCAGCAAAAGTACCACTTAATGCACCCGTAAAGGCTCTAATAATACCCATTATCTATTCGCCTCGATTCTCATAAGTTTTGATTTGTATCACAATATTGGCAAGAAACAATCTGACCTCTATATCCTGAAATTGGTGCTCCGCATGCAGTACATTTTTTTACGACATTTTCTGTTGGTTTGTCACCTTTAATTTTCGATTTTAAGCCAAGACCTCCTATAAATGTATCAAAAGTATCTTTTAATGTTTCTGCTATGTATTCAGTGC
>SAAR01000059.1 GCA_009916335.1 Erysipelotrichia bacterium
CGGTATAGTAGGGTGTTTCAATTAGCAAAGAGCAAGCACACTACCTATTAGAAAAAAACACAAAAAAAATTCTATCTTAAGAATGTGGTTAAGATAGAATTTTTTAGTTGAATTAACATATTACTAAAATCCACAATTTGAAGATTTTAAAAGTAACTAAAAATTGTTTATTTTTTTCTTTCTTTAGAATTAGGAATATGTAGCTGTTTACGATATTTCGCAATAGCACGTCTTGAAACATACAGTTCCATTTCAGCTAGTTGTTTTACAATTTCAAAATCAGCAAGAGGTTGTTTTTTATCTTCCGCATTGACTAGTTTAGCGATTGCTTTTAAGATGGAATCTTTACTGCTACCATCTTTTGTAGCCGATACAAATAATGATTTCACAGGATAGACTTCCTTTTGAAACATAAAATATTTATTAGATAAGGTTCGAGAAACCGTTGATTCGTGGAAATGGCATTTTTCAGCAATATCCATTAGTGTACATGGTTTTAACTCATCGTGGTATAAAAAATAGTTACGTTGAAGGTGAATTAATTCATTCGCCATTACAAGCAAGGTCTTGTTGCGTTTACTTAAACTATCAATGAAATAATAGGCTTCTTGAAAATAATCTTTTAAAGCAGGATTTGTTTTCATTGTTTCTAATTCATCTTCAATGGCAATATGTCCGATCTGTTTAGGAATGATTTCTATTTCATCTCTGTGTACAACAACTTCAAAATCAGGAATGATTAACTTATCGTGTTGCTTTTGATAGTTGCGACAAGGAAAAGGATCACATTCTTTTATATCATCAATATAGGCAAGCACTTCTGCTAAATCTAAGTGTTTTGCTTTTGCGATAGCACTATAATCTTTAGTGATTAATTCCTTTTGATAGTTTGTGAAAATATCTTCTGCCTCCGATAAATACTGTCTTTGTAGTTGCAAGATGATGCTATGTGTACTGTTTATTGCCCCCACACCAGCAGGTTCAAAAGAGCGAATAAGAGCTAGATGTTTCATCAATTTTTGCTTTGAAATACATAATTCATCACAGTATTGTTTCACACTATAGGATAAAAAACCATGTTCATCTAAAGACTCAATAATAAAATGAGCTACTTTTTCATCATATGGTTTTTGACAGGTATGCAGTTGTAAATAAAGATCATCATTTAACGTTTTTTCACAAGTCATAGTTTCTTGAATTAATTGATGAATATCTGCACTAGGAGTATATTCAATGACAGGATTGTTTGCCACAATCTCATTAATACACTCCATTAAATCACTTTGGTCCATCTTTAAAATATCTAAGGCATTTTTCATAGATAACGATAAATGTAATGTTTGATTCAGTTTTTGTTTTAATAATAAATCCTGTTTCATCTTGTACCTCTCATCACTATTATAGCAAGTTTTATGCCATAGAAATATGGAAGTTTTTGCCTTGACAATAAAGTGTGGAAACCATACTATTTAAATTGTGAGGAATGTGTATGAGAAATAAAGTGATTGAGATTATTAAGGAAAATTGTAAACAAAAACAATATGATAAAAATAGTGCTGTGGCGATGAGTGAACAGCTTCATTTGAGTCGCAATGAAGTGGCTACCTTATTAAAAGATTTGTGGAATCAACACTTGCTAATTAAGGTGGAAAGTAAGCCGATTGTGTATTTAGATAAAGCGTATATGGAAAGCATACTTGATAAAACATTTGATGAAACTAAGTATGAATCATTGGCTGATGTGTTTGAACAAAAAAGTGAAGTACACGATTTTGAAAAGTTGGTTGGTTATGATGAAAGTCTACATGAGTTAGTGAAACAGTGTAAGGCAACCATTTCCTACCCACCAAAAGGATTGCCGATGATGTTGTATGGACCAACAGGAACAGGGAAAAGTTATATTGCTAAATTAACGTATGAATATGCTAAAAACCAAGGGTTGCTAAAAAAAGAGGGAAAATTTATAGCAGTCAACTGTAGTGAATATGCCAATAATCCTGAACTTTTAACAGCGAATTTGTTTGGACATGTGAAAGGGGCATTCACTGGTGCAGATAAGGATAATCCAGGATTAATTGCACTTGCAGATGGAGGGGTTTTATTTCTTGATGAGGTACATAATCTAAAAGCAGAATGTCAGGAGAAACTGTTCTTATTTATGGATCAAGCGATTTTTCATCGTGTTGGGGATAATGAAAAATGGTATGAATCCAATGTTCGTATTATTTTTGCGACAACGGAAAATCCAGAGGTTGTTTTGCTTAAAACCTTACAACGTCGTATCCCAATGACGATTCATGTTCCTTCCTTAGAAGAAAGAGGGTTACAGGAACGTGTGCAATTATTGTATACCATGTTTAAAGAAGAAGAAAAACGATTAAATAAAAAGATTAAAATTAGTGCGAAAGTTTACAATATGTTGTTGTCCTATCATTTTGTAGGAAATATTGGTGGATTGAAAAGCTGTGTGCAATCATGTTGTGTGAATGCTTTGTTTAATACAAATGAACAAGATGAAATGTTGATTCATTTAAATAGTATGCCTAAAGCAATGTTAGAGGAATACAGTAGTAAAAAACAAGCACATGTTGCTCATAATGAATACTTAGATGTGGCTGATTTACAAGGCTTTATCCATAAAGAGAAAGAGATCATTCAATTAAATGAAGCTTTATTAAAAATATACCAAGATTATCGTGATAATAAGATTAATAAAGAGGCTACTTTGCACCAACAAAAACAATCCATTCGTGAATATTTTGATCATGTATTGTTTAAAAAAGATGAAATTAAAGATCAAAGCTTTTATCAAAATGGAGTACAGTATATTTTCGATTTAATTGCTAGTCGATATGGCTTAAAAGTACAAAATAATGATTTGTTAGCGATTAGTGCATACTTAAGTGATTATAGTAAGAACTATCATAGTTTTAGAAATTATGTTAGTAAACATAAAGAGGATTGTTTCGCATACTTGCAGTTTATGAAAGAAGAATACTATCGTGAATATAGTGTTGTTAGTGAAATCAGTAAATATTTAGCTTCGTATTTAGATATGGATATTTTAGCGATGGTGGATATCTTCTTATTAATCTTTATTAAGAGTGTGGATAAAGATGAAACAAAAAGAAAAAGAATTGCGATTATTTTAGCACATGGTTTCTCTACTGCTAGCAGTATTGCCGATGCAACCAATAAGTTTTTAGGTAAATATATTTTCGATGCGATTGATATGCCTTTGAATGTAGATACAAATACGATTATTCAAAAGTTGAACATATTCTTAAGTCGTATTGGGAAAGTAGAAGAAATCTTGTTGCTTGTCGATATGGGAAGTTTAGAGGAAATCTATAAAGGATTAGAAGTGAAAAATGCAAATGTAGGAATCATTAACAATATTTCTACGAAAGCAGCTTTAGGGATTGGAAATGGTATTTTGCAAAATAAAGCGATGGAGGATATTTTTCAAGAGGTAATTGAATATAGTGGAACAAGCTATCATATTGAAAAACATCGTTTAAAGGAAGAAATTATTTTGTGTTCTTGTGCGAGTGGTATAGGAACTGCTGAAAAGTTACGAAAGATTATTCAAGATTCTCTACCTGTTAATATTGGCATTAGTGTAAAAACATATAATTACAATGAGTTGATTGAAAAAGGTTGTAGTGATGCCTTCTTTGATGATTATCATGTTTTATGTGTGATTGGTACCTTAAATCCTAATATTGATGAATTGAATTTTATCGGTATTGAAGATTTAATTATTAATGACTGTTTAGATGATATGGATACTTATTTAAAGGCAAATATGAATGAAGAACAGTTAGCCTATTTCAAAAAGAACATATTAAAGAATTTCTCTTTATCGAATATCATGAATAATTTAACGATTTTAAATCCTAATAAATTGTTAGAACATGTAGCCGATGCGATTGATCGTTTGCAGACAATACTTAATTTAAAACTTTCTAACAACACTTGTTTTGGTTTATATGTACATATAAGTTGTTTGATTGAACGTTTAGTAATGCAAAAAGGCATTGCAGTATATCATAATTTAGATGATTTCCAAAAGGAAAATCAAGTGTTTATTGAACAGGTTAAAACAACTTTTAAAGAAGTAGAAGAATTTTATGGTGTTGAAATATCTATTGCTGAGATTGGTTATATTTATGATTATATTGTAAATGATGATAAGTTTTAAAGTATAGTCATTTTGCGTGTTTATACACTAAAAGTATGATAAAATAAAACCATGAAAGAAAAAATTAGGGGATATGAAGACGAAATTAAAGGAGTAATCGAGCAATTAGAGCAATACAAAGAAAATAGGGACGTAGAAAACTTATATTATTATGCAGATAAACTGATTGAAGAAAGTGAAAAGGGGCATCATTTTTATCAAAAAGCAATTGGTTTATATTATTTAAGTTTGTATTATAGCTATATAGGTGATTATACACAAGCATTAGTGAAAGGAAAGGAAGGACTACACTTTTGCGAAAAGTATAAGGTGTCTGACTACTATACTTTATTGCATAATTGCATTGGTGTTTACTATGGTATCATTAACGATTATGTAAAATCACTAAACCATTTTTTAAGTGCGTATTTCAATTCTTTAGAATGGGATAATGATAAGTATATTGAGAGAGTGTTGTGTAACATAGGAACGATTTTTCAAAATCTTGGATATTATGAGAAAGCACTGGAATATTATCAATTAAGTCTTGCTATACGTCCTTTAAAGTATGAGCATATAGACAGTATTGATGGAATTCGTATGGTGAATATGTTTGGTATTTATGTATACTTACAAGAGGAAGAAAAAAGAAAAGAGTGGGAGATATGGGCAAAACGATACGTTACACTTTTTTCTAATGAAGTTGTGTTAGAAGAATATCATATGTATGAAGTTATTTTAGCGTATGATGAACAAGATTATCAAAAAATAGAAAGCATTGTTTATACGATGATTGAGAATACAAAGAAAAATAAGAATAAGGTACATAGTTTTCATTCGCTTCAAAAAGTGTTAGAAATATGTATTAAAATTAAACATAATGAGCTATGCCGTATTTTAATTGATATGTTAGTAGATATACAAAAACAAAGTCAAGAAGTTAAATATGAAATAAAACTGAATGATTTAATTGTGCAACTTTGTTTGGCTTTTGATAATCAAGAATATTTACAAAATTCTTTAATGAATTATTATCATAGTAAAAAGAAAGAAGAAAAGAGTCATGAAGAAGAAGCGAAAAATAATGCTTTGTTGAGTATTGAGTTAGAAAAGGTGTTATATGAACATAGAGCAGTGTTGAAGAAGAATGAAGAGTTGTCAATGAAGAATGAGCTTGATGAATTTACGAAACTGTATAATAAAACATATTTTATAAAGCATGTAGAAAAAGATTTAGAAAATCAAAACTATGATTGTTATCAAGCGTTGATCTTGTTGGATTTAGATGGGTTTAAATTGATTAATGATCGCTATGGACATATTTGTGGTGATGAAGTTTTAATCGAGGTAGCGAATACATTACTTACTCATGTGCGTGCCAATGAGTATGTTGGGCGTGTTGGTGGAGATGAATTTGCGATTTTTATGAAAGATATTTATACTTATGAATATTTAGAGGAAAAAATGAGTTCTTTATTACAACGATTACAAGAAATACAAGTAGAAAAAGTAACGGAGTGTATTACGGGCAGTATTGGGGTTTGTATGTTTAATGGAAAACATAAGTACAAAGCTTTATTTCAAGTTGCCGACAATGCTATGTATCAAGCGAAGAATAAAGGTAAGAACCAGTATTATATTATTAAATTTGAATAAGCAAAGAATAAGGATAACTAAAAAAATAGGGGAATCTCTTCGTAATGAGGAAAAATCACCTATTTTTATGTTTGTAAAACGATTTAAAATAAAAGTAAAGGATAATAAAAGTAAAGGATAATAATTTGTAAAAGTTAACGATTTGAAATCAATAAAGGTGTGCTTATGGCACACTTTTTGCTTGTTTAGAAGTGAGTAATAAAATGGATACATGATATTGCTGTGGCACACATCTTGCTTGTGTAGAAATGAAGGGAGTGGTTTGTTGAGTAAGGTTATATTAGCTTCACATGGAGAGATGTCAAAGGGCTTATTAAATTCAGTAACAATGATTGTTGGGGATTTGGCAAAAGAGGTGCAGACATACAGTTTGTATCCAGGAGAAAGCCCAAATGATATGTTTGAGAAGATTGAAGCAGAGGTTAAAGCAAATGAGAATGAACAGTTTATCATCTTGTGTGATATAAAAGGTGGCAGTGTTCATACCACATTATCGAAATTAATTGTTTATAGCAATGCTGTTGTTTTATCAGGTATGAATATGAATATGGTACTTGATTTACTGTTATCTTATGGAAAAGGTTTAAGTGCAAATGACTATGATCAATTGATTGTGAGTGCAAAAGAGGGAATCACATTGTTAAGTAATCATCTAAGTGAAAGTGAAGACGATGATTTTTAAACATAAGGAGGAAAAGTGATGATTAAATTATTGAGAGTTGACCACCGATTATTGCATGGTCAGGTTGCATTCTCTTGGACTTCTTCATTAGGTGCTGATTGCATACTAATTGCGAATGATGCAGTACTAGAAGATAGTTTGAGAAAAACAACGATTAAGATGGCAAAACCAAATGGAGTAAAACTGGTAATGAAAAGTGTGAAAGATTCCATTGATGCCATCAACAGTGGAGTTACAGATAAATATAAACTGTTGATCGTTGTGGAATCCATTCAAGATGCATATGCATTAGCAAAAGGCTGTGAGCAGGTTAAAAGCATCAATTTAGGTGGGACAAAAGCAAAGGAAGGTACAAAAAACATTTCAAAAGCAGTAAATGTTCTTCCTGAAGAAGAAACACTGATCAAAGAATTGATTCATGATGGTGTAGAAGTAGAAATTAGAATGGTACCAGATGACAACAAGGTACTAGCTGAAAAAGTATTATAAAAAGGAGAAAGATAAAATGGTACAAGCGATACTATTAGGTTTAGTGGCAATGCTTGGTAATGCAGAATATTTGTTAGGAACAAGCTTATTGTCAAGACCACTGGTAATGGGAACATTAACTGGACTTGTGTTAGGAGATTTAACAACAGGAGTTACTCTAGGAGCAACTTTAGAATTAGCGTTTATGGGTGCTTTCTCAATTGGAGCAAGTATTCCTCCTGAAATGATTTCAGGAACAGTATTAGGAACAGCATTTGCGATTACAACAGGCTCAGGACCTGAAACAGCATTAACAGTGGGACTTCCTGTTGCTTCCTTAGTGTTGATTGCTAAAAATGTAGGAATGGTATTTATTTTACCTCCATTTGTACATAAAGCAGATAAATACGCGGCGATGGGAAATATGAGAGGAGTCGCTAGAATGCACTACCTTGGTGGACTATTTGGGGTAAACTTGATTATTGGTTCTATTGTAGCGATTGGTTTCTATGCAGGAGGACCAGCAGTGCAATCACTTCTTGATGTCATTCCAGCATGGGTTTCTAAAGGACTTGAAATTACAATGGGCTTATTACCAGCAATTGGGTTTGGTTTATTATTACAAATGACAGTAAACAAAAAAGTGGCTTGCTACTTTATGCTAGGATTTGCATTATCTTCTTACTTAGGTATTCCAGTAACAGGAATTGCTATTTTTGGAGCGATTATTGCTATCGTAGTAACACAGCTTGATAAAAATACAAAAGTACAGGCTGTTAGTGTACAAGGAGGATTAGACGAAGATGACGACTTCTAAGAAACTAACAAAAAAAGAGATTAATCGTGTATTCTGGCGATCATTTGGAATGGAATGGGATTGGAACTATGAAAGACAGATGAATATGGCATACTGTTATTCATTACTTCCTGTCATTGAAAAGTTGTATGATACAAAAGAAGATCGTGCAGCAGCAATGCAAAGACATCTTGAATTCTTTAATACAACACCACATATGTCAACACTGATTCTTGGTATCTCAGCAGCAATGGAAGAAAGCAATGCGAACGATCCTGAGTTTGATACAGAAAGTATTAACAACGTTAAAATTTCTTTAATGGGACCTTTGGCAGGAATTGGGGATTCATTTATTTGGGGAACGCTTAGAATTATTGCCACAGGAGTAGGGTTATCCTTAGCAACAAAAGGAAATGTATTAGGAACAATCTTATTCTTATTGATTTTCAACTTACCAGCACAAGGATTACGTTACTACTTAATGAATGCTGGGTATAAATTAGGATCATCTTTCTTAGAAAAGATTCAACAAAGTGGTTTAATGGAAACTTTAACATACGGAGCATCTATTTTAGGATTAACGGTCATTGGTGCTATGACGGCAGAAAATGTAGCAGTTAAAATTCCATTAGCGATTGGTTCAGGGGAAGAAGCAACAACCATTGGTGATATTTGCAATAACATTATGCCAGGTTTATTACCACTTGGATTTACATTATTTATTTACTTCTTATTAAGAAAGAACGTAAAAACAACAACATTGTTATTATTATGTGCTGCGATTGGATTAGCAGGATCATTCTTTGGCATTTTAGGATAAACAAGTAGAGAGGAAAAAGGTAAAAAATATGATTAAATTTAACGAACAAGCAAAAATTGATAGTGTGAATGGAGCATTAGCATTAAGAGGAAAAATTAACGAAATCGTAGATAGTATTTGTAAAGATGGGTATTCTAACATTTGTTGGTTAGGAATTGGTGGAACATGGGCTAGTGGTATGCAGGCTGCAATTCACATGAAAGAAATGTCAGCAATCGAAACATGGGCAGAAAATGCTGCTGAATATTTAACAACAGGAAATAAACGTATTACAAAAGATAGCGTTGTTGTTATTTCATCAGTAACAGGAAATACAAAAGAGTTAGTAGATGCTGTTAAAAAGGCAAAAGAAGTAGGAGCGAAAGTAATCGGTTTTCTTGATTTAGAAAAAGCTGCGTTATTAGATATTGTGGACTATGGTATTGTTTATCCTGTGAATGAACAGTTAAAATTCTTTATGGTAGCAGATCGTTTTATGTTCAATAACAATGAATTTGCCGATTATGAAGAGATGTATCAACAATTTGAAGCACATTTAGCGAAAGCGTTAGTAGAAGTAGAAAAGAAAGCAGAACCATTTGCGATAGAATATGCAAAGAAACACTGGAATGATGAAATCCATTACTTTGTTGGTGCAGGAAATCAATGGGGAGCAACTTATTCTTATGCAATGTGTACATGGGAAGAACAATTATGGATTAAAACAAAATCTATTACAGCACCAGAATTTTTCCATGGTATGTTTGAAATTGTTACAAAAGAAACACCAGTTACTGTTTATGTAGGAGAAGATGCACAACGTCCTTTATCAGAAAGAGTTGTTAACTTTATTCCAAATATTTGTGAAAACTATACGGTTGTAGATACAAAGGACTATGAATTAGCAGGAATTAGCGAAAAATATCGTAAACATATTTCACACTTAGTGTTACGTTGTATTAATAATCGTGTAGACGTTCATATGGAAATTGAAACACGCCACCCAATGGATATTCGTCGTTACTACAGAAGATTAGAATATTAGAAACGAATAGAGATGGGCAACCATCTCTTATTTGCTTATGAAAAAGCTGAAAGCAGTTATTTTTGATATGGATGGGGTATTGTTTGATACAGAAAGAGTGTATATGCAAAGGCTAAATACTTTTATGGGGCAAGATGGAAAACAGATTAGTAACGAGGCACAAATGTATTTGCTAGGCTCTAGTGATCAACAAAAATGGCAGTATATTGAAAAATTGTATGAGTATAAATATACAAGAGATGAATTCTTTGCTCGCTATGACAAGCATTATGCACAAGCCCCTTTTTCTTATAAAAAGATTATGTTTGATGGCGTGAAAGAAGTATTAATGACGCTTTATCAAGAGGGATACCAATTGGCTCTTGCTTCTTCCTCAATGATGAAAGAAATTGAAGATGCATTAACACAATGTCAATTAAAAGCTTTATTCACTAGTGTTTTAAGTGGGGAAAACTGTATTGCCACAAAGCCTGATCCACAAATTTATTTAGACACGCTTACAAACTTAGGTTTAGCAAAGCAAGAGTGCATTGTGGTAGAAGATAGTGAGTATGGAATTATTGCAGCGAAAAGAGCAGGGTTAAAAGTGATTGCAAGAAAAGATGAGTATATTAGAGTAGATCAAAGTAAAGCGGATTATATCATACAAGAACATCATCAGATATTAGAAATAATTCATCAAATAGAAAAGGAAAAATAATATGGAAAAAATGACGATGCAGGATTATGTAAAAGAAACACCTGCTGTATGTAAAAAGAATATTGAAAATTATGAATCGTTAGTAGCAGATGTCTTAGCCCATATACAAACAAAAGAAATACGAATGATTTGGTTAATTGCATCTGGTTCTAGTTATAATAGTTGTTATTGTGCAAGAGCATTTATGCGTAAATGTTTATCTTGTGAAATTAAAATAGTTACACCGTTTACGTTTACTTACTATGAAAATGACATACAAGAAAAGGATGTTGTTTTTGTGATTAGCCAAAGTGGATTGAGTACAAATGCTATTGAAGCAATTAAAAAGTTGAAATCAATGCAAGTAAAAGCGATTGCATTAACAGGGAATGTGCATAGTGATATTAAAGAATATGCAGATGTTGTCATTGATTATGGAGTAGGGGAAGAATTAGTTGGTTATGTAACCAAAGGGGTTAGCACACTGTGTTTATTTTTAATGTTAGTAGCCATTGTACTAAGTGGTAAAAAGCAATACTTAGAAGATGTTAAAACAGCGATTGCCATGAATGAAGAGATGATAGACAAAGCCAATACTTTTATTGATACGCATTATAAACATTTTTCTAGTATGGCACATGCGTATTTTTGTGGGGCAAATGCAAACTATGGGACAGCTTTAGAAGGTAGCTTAAAGGTAGGAGAAACCATTCATGTACCAAGTTGTTTTTATGAAATAGAAGAATATATCCATGGACCTAATTTACAGTTAACACCTTTATATAATGTGTTTTTCTTTGATGGTAATGATAGTGCAAGTGAACGTGTTGCACAAGTGTATTTAGCGAGTAGAGAGGTAAGTGATCGTGTTTATATGATTAGCAATCATGCAAAATTTAAAAATGATGATCATGTTATTTCCTTATCAAAAGAAGTGATGAGTGAATGTTGTCCTTTGGCATACTTACCATTTGTGCAATTGTTAAGTTATCGTATTAGCAGTGATTTAAATAGTTCTAAGCAACACCCATTACTTAGAAAGTTTAAACAGATAGCGAGTGCAAAAACAGAAAATTTTGTGAATTATGATGAAGATGATTAAACGCTGATTAATGTTGAGGAAGTTCATTTACTTCCTTTTTTTCTTGTCAATTCCTGTTGTATGACATAAAATAGCAATAACTAAAACAAGGGGGAAATAGACAATGCCTAGACCATGTAAACAAAAACGAATTTGTCGTTTACCAAGATGCACCCATTTTGTACCTGAAAATAATCCTTCTGATAGGGTAGTGAAAATGAGCCTTGAAGAATATGAAACCATTCGTTTAATTGATTATGAAAAAATGAATCAAGAAGAATGTGCAAAACAAATGAATGTCGCAAGGACAACCATTCAAAGTATTTATCAAAAAGCACGTTATAAAGTAGCACTTAGCTTGGTGGAAGGAATACGCTTAGTCATTGATGGGGGAGATTATCAGCTTTGTGAACAGAAAACTTCAAAAGATGATTGTAGAGCCTGTTGCCAAAAAAGGGAATGAAAATTAGAAAATTTTAAGTAACTATTCTAAAAAAGGTAAAATAGGTGTATAATACCATTAATGACATATGTCAATAATGGAGGATTAATATGAAAATTGCAGTTACCTATGAGAATGAAGAAGTATTCCAACATTTTGGAAAAAGTGAAAACTTTAAAGTATATGAAATAGTGGATAATATGGTGCAAAGTGCCAAGGTAGAAAGTAGTAATGGACAGGGACATGGTGCGTTGGCAGATATTTTGGCTCAGTTAAATGTTGATGTATTAATTTGTGGTGGCATTGGAGCAGGGGCAAAAAGTGCATTAGCGAGCAAACAGATTAGCGTTGTAAATGGTGTGAATGGAAATTGTGATGCAGTGGTTGATGCGTATTTAAAAGGGACACTACAATATGATTTAAATGCATCTTGTAGTGATCATCACCATGAGCATGAAGGACACCATTGTGCAAGTGGTGGCTGTCATCATTAATTTGTAAAATAAGATATTCGATGAAAAGAAGTGTCCAAGGCACTTCTTTTTAGCAAGCTACTTATTTCATTATTTTTTGTTTATAATACTTTGATTGCTTTTTAAGTTCTTTATCTAAGGTGGCTAAAGAAATTTTTTCTGCTAGTGTTTTTTGTGAGGAGAATAAATTTGTCCCTAAACCTAGTCTATCTCCCTTTATGGTTGCCCCTAAAGCCGATAGGGTAGTAGGGAACATATCAAAGCTAGTAAAGGTTCTATTTTTTGTGTTACTTGTTTGCTTATTAGCATTGATAAACGTATTAAAGATCGTACGCTCATAATGTTTATCGTAGGTTTTATGAATATATTGAGCAGCCATACTTGTGTGATCACCACTAATAATAATGGTTGTATTGTCATAGAAAGGCTGTTTTTTTAACCAGTCGATAAAGGCACCAATTTTCTTGCTGTTTCCACGAATAATATTAGATAAACGTTCTGGATATTCATCTTGATAGTTTTTATCCACATAACCATAAGGGTGATGCGTATCCACACTTAATAGTGAAAAATGGAAAGGTTTATCTTGTTTAGCTAAGTTTGTAATTTCCTCTTTTGCGAATTGAAACAGCTTTTCATCTTCATAGCCCCAGAATACTTTATAATCTGAATCGAGTTTATGCTCTTTGTAAGCTGTATTTAAATCAAATATTTTAAACGCTCCATGTTTATCATAATAATATTTACGTCCACCAAATACGGCATCAGAACCAATTAAATATTCTTGGTTATAACCCTCTTTTTTTAATATATCCCCTAAAGCATAAAGGTTAGGAAAGAAAGGTGTCTGCTCATTAAATCGTTTGCAGTTGATTGGGACAAGTAAAGGAATACCACTACTTTGTGCGACAATGCCACCAGTTGTCCAACCTGTACCAGCTACAATAAATGCACCACCTAAGCGTTCTTGATGAGAAAAATTAATGTTTTCTTTTGCGAGTGTCGTTAACTCTTTGATTAAATCATCATCATAAGCTCCACCATTTTCTTTTGATGTATAGGTCGTTTCCAAAGATTCAATATATAAGTAAATTAAATTACGTTTTTTATTAGGAAAATGAATAGAAACCTCTTTACTATCGACATAATAATCTTCATATAAGCTAGTTGTACGAAATAAGTTAAGAATATAAGTAAAAATACCTACTTTATTTGCACCATAGATGATACATAGAATTAAGCTAAGATAAGCAATCATAGAAAGTTGATTACTATAAAATGCAATTGTAAATAAAATAATGGATAAAAGAAGGGCTTTAAG
>SAAR01000060.1 GCA_009916335.1 Erysipelotrichia bacterium
CAATTTGGGCAATGAATAGTTGTTTGTTTCATAGTTCCTCCTAGTAAGAATATTTCTGATTATCTGATTAGCTATTATGCATACGCGATCTTATATTCGCATTGCTCTACACCTTGAATAGTTATCTATTTCCCTTTCCTTTTAAACGATGATTCCTTATCTCTATGTACATAGTAACATCATAATTTCCCTTTGTAAATAACTCGATTATCAAAGATTTATAGGGACATAAAAACAGATCATTTTTTAAAATAATATTTAACTTACTCTTTTTATCTAAACAAGATTTATAGGAATACAAACTGGTTACTGTGCTAATTATATTGCCCTTTCATTAAAAAGAACTCCTAAATAATCAGAGTTCTTTATTAACGATCTTAACTTTATTATTACCTAAACACTATTCTTCTTCCAGACAATCTATTAATTCTAAAATACGGTTCAAATCCTCTGTTCCATGATAATGAATCACAATTTTTTGCTGATCTATCATTACCTTTGTCTGTAATTTATCCTGTACTAATTTACTCACATGCTCATAAGTCGTGTCTTTTTCTTTCCTTGCCTTTTTAGGTTGTGGGTGTAAATACTCTTTTACTAGTTTTTCAACTGCACGAACACTTAACTTTTCCTTTATTGCCTGTTTTGCCACTAACAACATATCTTCTTCACTATGTAATGAAAGTAAACTTCTTACATGCCCCATTGACAATTCTTTTTTCACAACAAAATCTTGAATCTTTGCTGGTAGCTTTAACAAACGTAATGTATTCGTTACATGCTCTCTACTCTTACCAATGCGTTTCGCTAGTTCTTCTTGTGTATAACCTAACTTATCACTCATCTTAGCAAGTGCTTGTGCTTCTTCAATCACATTCAAATCTTCTCTTTGAATATTTTCAAGAAGGGCAATTTCCATCATCTGCTGATCATTAAATTCCACAATAATGGCAGGAATTTCTTTTAACCCTGCTAATTTACTGGCTCTTAAACGACGCTCCCCTGCAATTAATTCATATCCTTTTACACTCTTTTTAACAAGAATCGGTTGAAAAACACCATGTGTTTGAATAGATTCACTTAATTCCTGCAACGCTTTTTCATCAAACTCTTTTCTTGGCTGATATGGATTTGCTTTGATTTCTTTAAGAGGAATAGAAGTTGTATCACTCACCCCTTCTACTTTTTTATTCCCTTTTTGAATATCTTCTAATACATCGTTCACACTATCACCAAAAATAGCGGATAACCCTTCTAAATCATCTAATCCTTTTCCTAATTTTTTTGCCATCACTGATCTCCTACTTAGCATTCTGTTTCATAACTTCACTAGCTAATCCTGCATACGCTTTTGCCCCTTCACAGCGAACATCATATTCAAAAATAGACATCCCTCTACTTGGTGCTTCACTTAATCTAATATTTCTTGGAATATAATTTTTATAAACCTTATCCTTAAAATGTTTCATCACTTCCTGCTGTACTTCTAATGATAACTTAGTACGAGCATCAAACATTGTCAAAACAACACCTTCAATCACTAAATCTTTGTTAAATAACTGTTGTACTAATCGTATTGTCAATAATAACTGTAAGACTCCTTCTAATGCATAATACTCACATTGTACTGGAATCATAACAGAATCCGCAGCAGTTAAGGCATTCGTATTCAACAATCCTAATGATGGTGGACAATCAATGATAATAAAATCATACTGATCCCTTACCTTATCTAGCTTATTTTTCAACAATTCTTCTTTCCCTGTTTCATATTTCGCCATTTGTAAATCAGCCCCAGCTAAAGAAATATTTGCTGGAATTATATCAATCGGTGGATTATTAATACTGATGATTACATCTTTTGCTTCACAATCCTCCATTACTAAATTATAAACCGTCTGTTTGCTCTCTTTCGCTTTTGCACCAACACCTTGTGTTGCATTTCCCTGTGGATCAAAATCAACAAGCAATACTTTTTTCCCTAGATACCCTAATCCAGAAGCTAAATTAATACTTGTCGTTGTTTTACCAACGCCACCTTTTTGATTTGATATTGCAATAATTTTTGCCATAATTACACTTCCCTCTATTTCTTTATTTTTAATTGAATATTGACATAATCCTCATCATCACTTGTTTTAAAATCAACATTTATTCCTGTTCTTTCAACCATTGCTACTGCTTGTTTAATCGTATTAATCGCTACTTGCACATTGCGTGAATAGCCTTTTGTCTGTTTCTTTTTCTTCGGCTTTAACGTCTGCACTTTCTTTTCTGTTTGCTCCACGTTTAAACCTTCTTTAATAATACTATCTAATACCTTGTTTTGTTCCTCACTCGATAAAGAAAGCATTGCTCTAGCATGTCTTTCACTAATCATCTTACTCTCTACTGCGTTTTGAATATTATCGTTTAAATTCAATAAACGAATCTTATTTGCAATACTTGGTTGTGATTTTCCAATCTGCTCTGCTAATTCACTTTGTGTAATAAGCTGATATTGCATAATCTTTAAATAGGCTTTCGCTTCTTCAATCGCACTTAAATTCTCTCTTTGAATATTTTCTATCAAAGCCTTATTCATACTTCCTGCTTCATTATCATCAAGTACATATGCTTCAATTTCTGTATATCCTAATTTTTGTAACGCACGAAATCTTCGCTCACCAACAACAATCTCATACATACCATTTTTATCACGCACACTAATGGGTTGAATCAAGCCATTTTCTTTAATTGACTTAGCTAACTCATCAATGCCTTTTTCATCAAAGTAATTTCTTGGCTGATATGGATTCGGCATCACTTTACTAACTTCTATTAATTTTAACTCTTTCATTTAACACGCCTCACTAATGGTTCTTTTTTAATCTTCGCAAACATTCTAGGATACTTCATTGCTGTTTTACGAACTTTTTTAAAACATAAATTCACACGTTTAGCACCTTCAAGCTCATAGCTATCGGTATTGATTAGCTGACACCCTAATACATCAATGGCATATTGTGCTTGTTCTAATTCTTCTAAACCACTACTACCTTTCATTGCTAAAAATAAACCTTCTTCTTTAACTAAGGGAATACATAGCTCACTTAACATGACTAAATTGGCAACAGCTCTAGCACTGACAACATCAAAATATTCACGATGCTTTTTAGCATAATCCTCAGCTCGTTCATTTTTAATCTGCACATCACTTAAAGTAAGCTCTTTTACTAATGTATTCAAAAAAAGACAACGTTTATTCAACGGTTCTAAAATCGTAATTTTTAAATCTGGATAAACAATTTTGAGGGGTATACTAGGAAAACCTGCACCTGCACCAACATCGCATAAATGACCACTTATTGATGTATGAAAAGAAGGTAAGATACAATCAAGAAAATGCTTTACATAAATTTCAGAACGCTCTGTAATGGCAGTTAAATTCATTTTTTCATTCCATTCAATCAATAAATCAGCATACTTTCTAAACTGAAATAACTGTTGTTCGCTTAAAACAACCCCTTTTTCTTTTAATGTTTCGTATAGATTGATTTCATAATTTTCTAAATTCATACACTTCCCTCACTTGCCTATTTATTATAACAAATTAAGGCTAAAAACTAAATATGTATTTCATAATTAAAAAGGATCTAAAAACCTACCTTTTCAAATCCCCTACTAATTGTACATATTTACTATCTTGTATTTTTATTTTTTGAAGTACACACGAAGCTAATGTTTCAAAAGTTGCTGCACCATTCTTTTAAATAATGATTAATCATCTTCCTAGACTAATCATTACCCATTAATAAAGGTCCCATATCATTTTTCATTACCATATCAATGACGGGACCTTATTGATTATTCTTTTCTTCCAAATTTTTTACCTCTATTTTCTTTGGCTTTATTTTATCATCTTTACTTCTTTTTTAGTTATCTGTTATGAATGTAACACATTCTTCAGCATAACAAGCAATTTAGATAAAATATTTTCTTTTTAATATAAACGTCTATTTCAATATTCATTTATATCTAGGATTGTTATTCTCTTATAATTAAATATCTATAACAATTGTTTTGTCATAACTATTCAATTGTCAATTAACTATATCTTTTAAGATACTTTTTAAATTGTCATTACTTTTTCTCTTATGTGTTATACCTTCTTTCGTCTTTTCTTTCTCGATTACTGTTTCCTCTAAGAGTTTATCTCCACTTCTTTCCTTTCTCTTTTCACGTTTGCTTTACTTAAAGCTTGGAATGTTTCGATTTCAGTAACTGTTCAATTCAACTTCTTTTTGTTTGTTGAAATTATCTGTATCACTTATAATTTCAACTCTCTAAGTTCCCATTGGTCTCGCCTCTCTTTCTTTTGATTACATCTCTCTTTTTGTTCACTTACATTATATTTGATTTCAAGTAAAAAGAAAGAGGCATGGAAAAATTGGTTAAAACTCTGGAATTTTCTGTTTATAGCTTACTTTTTGAACGAATAAATTCAGTTAATGTGGCTTTTCTAGCACGACTGACTGGTAAAATTTCATGGTTGATTAGCTCAACTTGATCATCATCAACTTTAAATATATATTCATAATTAACAATAACGCCACTATGAATACGGATAAAATCATATTGCAACAGCTCTTCACTTTTCTTCGCAATACTGCCACGTTCAACAAAGTTCCCCATTTTCGTATGATAGACTAAATTTTTATCTTCTTTTTCAATATAGTAAATATCATGGTACTTTAAGCGTACTTTTATCCCATTATAATTAAAGAAATACTCTTTATGACTAATTAAACGTTCCTGTAAAAAAGGTTTAATGCGTTTTAATTCCTCTACATAATTTTCTACATCAATTGTAAAAATGCGTGTATAATACGAATATTCTTTGACTCCTTTTTCTTGCGAGCAATAAATAACAATCGCATTGCTTTTTTGATAATTCAATGCACTTGTTACTCGTATATTATTATATGCTTCATTTAAAATGATCACATCAAAAGCATTCGCATCATTGCGTTTAATAAATTCACTAATCTTTTCATAATGAACAAAGGAAAATTCATTATCTAAAACTTTAGATAATGTAAAAATCAAATCTTTGGCAAATGCGTCTTTTTCAATGATTGCGATTCTTAACATTTTCAATCTCCTTTTCTATAGTATAGCATATTCTTTAGAGCTTATTTTATATGAAAATTATTTAAGTTTCGTTTTGCTTCATATGTAAAAATAGTTTTATCACATCTAATATAACTTTCTGTATACTCTACCACATTTCCTGCTTTATCTGTCCCAATAAATTCGAAATAATATAGAGGATCCTGTAGTTTAATACCAAGTTGTTTCGCTAATTTTTCATCGGCTTCAATAATGATTAGTTTTTGATCAAATTGCACAGGGAAATGTCCTTTTGTTTTCATATACTCATAGACAGAAACTTGTGCAAAATTATGCTCTTCAACATCATCAAAAAATTTGAATGGCATATAACAATATTCTGCAGCAAAAGGCTCGTCATTTGCATAACGAACACGATGTAATACATAAACATCTTCAAATTTTTCTAATTGTAATTTTGAACCAAGATAATTAAATGCTTTTGTAAGACCTTTCATAATTACTTTATCTTTTCTTCTTACACCACGATCTTTTAAAAGTGCACCAAGTCCATACGCATCTTGTGTTCCCCAAGAAAGACGTTGTGTGTTTTTTCGTTGAACAAATGTCCCTTTTCCATGAATACGATATAAATATCCCTCATCCACAAGTAACTGAATCGCATTTTTTACTGTCATACGATTCACACCATAAAGTTCCGCCAATTTACGCTCACTCGGTATGATTTCTCCTGGCAAATATTCACGATTTTTTATCTTTGCTATAATCGCCTCTTTAATTTGAAGATAAATTGGCATTCTATAATCAATCATATCGCTCTCCTATAAATTCTCATATACAAAGCGGTCCATTTTCATATAGGAAATCGAGTATTCAACAGGTTCATGTTCAGTTGAATACACCAATCCTTCTTGTACAACCACCAGCGTTCCTTCTTCCAGCTCTAAATAATCAGCAATATCTTTTGTTGCATTTTCTACCTTGATTTCTTGTTTTGAGTAATCTAAATCTATTAAAAACTCTTCTTCAATAATTCCATACAGTGATTTTGAGCTAAAATCACATCTATCTAATGTAGGTGCTATAGAAGCAGGAATATATGATAGATCAATGGATATTTTTTCTTCATTCAACATTCTTATACGTACAATGTAAAATATTTTAGTTCCTATAGGCAACTTGATTTTTGTAGATAACTCTTTATCTACTTCTTGTTTTTCTACTTTTATCACCCGTAAACTCATCTCTTTCCCTAAAGAAAGCATCATTTTTGTAGTTGATGATAATTGTGATACATTTTTTGTAATTCTTTTTGGCGATACAAAATACCCACTTCTTTCTTTAGCATAAATCCACCCTTCCTGTAATAATAGTTTTAATCCTGTTCTAACAGTTGGTCTTTGCACATCTAACAATGCTGCTAACTCTCTTTCACTAGGCAGTTTTTCACCTTCTAAAATGGGTTTATTTTCTATCATATATTTTATTTCATTACATATTAGTATATCTTGTGTTAACAATCTCATATATAAACCTCTTTGCCATTTTATTATAGCACAGCAAATACTGATTTTACACTTTTTTCATCACAATATACTTTGTTTGTTTATACCCTATTTTTTCATAAAAAGCTTTTACATTCTCATTTTTAGGGCTAACTTCTAAAGTAAAACTATATTCTTCCAAATCATATGTTTCCTCTAACCACTTAAAAAAGTTTGAAGCATAATGTTGATGACGATACTTTTCTTCTACATATAACTCATCAATTAAAATAGTGATACTTTCATTTCCATTACACCAAAAAAAGCCTAATAATGCATATCCAACAATTTCACTTTCATCATCACACAGCATTAATCCTCTTACATAAGGTGATCTACGAAGAACTTGCTTAAAAGTTAATTCATATCGCTTTTCATCATGTTCCTCCATTGCCGCATTTGTATTATAAAACGATTTAGACATCCTAAAATAATCTTCTTTATCATTATTATTAAAATCCCTCACTATCATAACATCACTCCTTTCCTGAATTTGTGCTAATTTGTGTCAGATTTTTTAACCATTTATCTTTTTTATAATAATAGGTAGATAAAGCCACTTTAACAATTGCAACTCCTTCTACAAATGTAAACATCATAAATAAATCTACATCAAACACTCTTGCACATAACGTACTAATCAAAAGAGGACCTAAGCATGTAAATGCACCATCTATAATAAACACCCCTTTGGTATCTCCCCCTGCACGTAAAATATAATACACAGTTTCACAATATCCTTGTGTCCAAGATATTGAGCATTTAATAACTAATAATATTATTGTTGCCTTTGCGATCTCTCCTTGTAATGAGAACCATGTAGGTACACTTCTAGCAAATAGAAGGATAATAATACTACCTACTAAATTAATCATAAAACCAATAACGAGTAATCGTTTAGCATCTTTTCTTGCTTGATCAAAATTATTTGCTCCTAAAGATTTGCCTATAATTACCCCTGTTGCTGTAGCACAACCTGCAAAAACAACATATAACATAGATGTAATATTATCAACTACAGTAAGTGCAGGTATATAAAACTCATCTACAAAGCAATAATTCATAAATATAAAACTCAAAGATAATGACCATACTATTTCATTTCCTAAAAGTGGAAGGGTCTTTTTAATTGCTTCTTTTACTTCATTTCGATTTAATTTTCCATACTTTTCTTTAAAACTTAAATCGCTTCCTCTAGCCATACACATAGCTAATAAGATAATCATTTCTATTACTCGTGATAATAATGTTGCTATAGCAGCTCCCTTCACTCCTAAAGCAGGAAAGCCAAACTTACCAAATATCAACAAGAAATTGAATACAATATTAACAACAAACGCTATAGTCCCACTTTTCATTGGTAGAATTGTTTTTCCTTTTACACGAAAAGCAACTGCACACATCATTGATATCGCAAAAGGAATATATGAAAACCTAACAATGTTTACATATTCTAAACCATATTTTATAACCTCTTTATTTTCAACAAATATAGTTAATGTCCATTGTGGATAAATTAATAAAAATACAGTACACAGAAGTGCCACTACTAAACTTGCCTTTAGTCCAAAACGAAAAAACTTATTATATCCAGGTCTATCATTAGAACCAAAATATTGAGAGATAAACAAACCTATTCCATTAGTTAAACCAAAAAGTGCTAACTGATAAACAAAGAAAAATTTATTTGCCACACTTACTCCACTTATTGCATTTTCTCCCATTCCTGATATCATCATCGTATCACAAATTTGTAGCATATTTACTAAAAATTGTTGTACAACAACTGGTATCGCTAAAATTATAAAATATCGCAAAAAAGCATTATTATTTTTGAACCACAATTTATCCCTCCTCTACAACCAATAAGACCACTACATAGTAGTGGTCTTTGATTCAATCACATCAAGTATTTCTAACAGATCAACAATAATAGTATCAGCTTCATCTTGATTAAACCCAAAACGTCTTTCTTCTTTAGCCACCACATACATTCCTGCCGCTTTTGCTGCACGTATTCCTATCTGCGAATCTTCTATTGCAATACACATACTAGCATTTGTTTGCAAACTTTCCATCGTACTACAATATATTTCTGGATTAGGTTTGCTCTGTTTAAACATCTCTCCACTTTTTATACAATCAAAATAGTTTCTGATTTGACAATCATCCAAAACTGTTTTGATGTTCTCTAAAGGAGAAGAAGAAGCCAATCCAATTTTAAAACCTTTTTCTTTTAAAATAGGCAATAGCAATTTCACATGAGGATTTAATATGTGATCATAATTAAATTCTCTAACCTCTTTATTGTACAAAGTGTTTACTTCATCAGCAGTAATAGGTGTTTCCCATTTATTCGCTAAAATCTGCCAAAACATTCTTGAATCTGCACCTACAAGCGGGAACAGATCTTTATATTTAACTTGGATTCCATGATTTCGTAAAAATATATATGTATCTCTTAAATATACGGGTTCACTATCAATCAAAACTCCATCCATATCGAATATAATTGCATTAAGCATATTAATATTCAAATTGGCGATAGTAACGACGGTAATTTAGATTGTGTTTTGTATATGTTTCATAGTAAGCAGCTAATCTTTCTGTAAGAATTGCTGTCACAATCATAGGAGAAACAATAACTCTAAATTCATCATCTACACCATCTAATGCATACTCTGCTGTATCAAAAACAATTAACTTGTCTGTTACTTTTTTCGCAAAGTTTTCTACTCTGATATCTAATTTTCTAGATTCGTCTTCTCCTTTCACTAAAAATACTGGTACATCTTTTTCTACTAATTCTAATGTTCCATGGAAGAATTCAGGGGAAGTTACAGATTTTGTTCTTACCCATTGCATTTCTTCTAGGATACACATAGAGAATAAATAAGTTTCTCCCCATAATGCACCTGAACCTACCCAGATATTGTAAGGCTCATTGTAATATTTTTTTGCAATTTCATCTGCTTTTGGTTCGAATTGTTCACGAATTCCTACTAGGTTTTTAAAGATACCTTTCATTTGATCTGCGAATCGTTCATATTTAGGGAAATCTCCACGTTTGTATAATAAACGTAATGCTAATAAATCAAATAACAAATAAGTGTATTCACACATTCCTGTTGTAACATCAGCAGCGATAATTGTTTTCGATATCTTGCCTAAAGGTGTTCCCTGTTTTGTGAATGAAACAACATCAATTCCTTTTTCAGTAATCCAAGTTACTGCTTCTACAATTTCTTTTGTATCTCCTGATGCACTTGCCGTAATTACTACAGAATCAGTAGTTAATTTTTTATGCCCAGTTGCATTAAGTTCTGCTGCATTTGTTAAATATACATCCACATCAGAATATTTTTCCATAATGTATTTAATTGGTGCAAATTCTGCCCATGTTCCACCAATACCTAATAAGAAAATGTTTTTGTAACCTTTGTCATGTATTGCGTCGGCTACTTTTTCAACTTCTTCACGCATTGCATAAATTGCATCCCCATCTTTTAAATATTGTTCAACATTGAACTTTGCTAATACTACGTTTTCTTTTTCCATTTTATACCTCTTTCTATTTTTCGTTCAAATTAAGCTAATACACCGAAATAAGCACCTACAATTCCAACAATGAACAATATCAACATTATTGTTAGAGGTTTTACTTTTTTCTTTAATAATAAGTAAACAAGCCCTGTTGTTAATAACGGTAATAAACCAGGCATGATTTCATCTAAGATTGCTTGTACCGTTGTAGCTGTTTCTCCTTCACCAAAGGCGATAGGAATACTTACATAAACCATACTTGCAGTCATAGACCCAGCTACCATAAGCCCCATAATTCCTGCCCCTTCTGTAACAAGATCCATAATTCCTGATTCATTTACTTTAGAAATAACATCTACTCCTAAACGATATCCAACAAACGTTAAGAAGTAACGAATTAATAATGCAGGAACGTTATACACAAGTAAGAATAAAATTGGTCCTAAAATATTTCCTTGTAATGCTAAGGATGTCCCAATACCAGTAGCAATAATACGTAATGTTCCCCAGAAGAATGAATCCCCTATACCAGCAAGTGGACCCATTAATGCCGTTTTTACCGTAGTGATACTTACTGTATCGAAGTTCTCAGGATCTTCAGCTCTTTTTTCTTCCATCGCAGCACTAATCCCTAATGGTAAAGTTATGATGTAAGGAGTCGTGTTATAAAATTCCAAGTGACGAGTCATTGCATCACAATAATCTTCTTTTTTAGGATATAATTTTTTTAATATAGGAAGCATTGCGAAACAATATCCAATATTCATCATTCTTTCATAATTCCAAGAATGCTCCATTGGAATTGAACGCCAGAATACTTTTCTCAAATCTTTTTTAGTAAGTTTATTTCCCATTACTTTTTCATTAGAACTCATCTAAAGTTACCTCCCCAGCATTTGCATTTGTTTCTGCTGTCACATTTTTTTTGCGATCCATCTTACCAGTTACAACTAACGCAACGATAACGGCAGCAAAGATTGCAACTGCTGTTGTTGGAATTTCGAAGTATGCTACCAAGAAATATCCTAAAAAGAAATATGGTGCTACTTTTTTATTCATAATCATTTGTGCTAACATTGCAAACCCTAGTGCAGGAATTAATCCACAAGCGATGTTCATACCTGTTTGAATAAAATCAGGAATATTTCCTAATAAAGATGTAACAGCATCACTTCCAAAGTAGTAAGCAATTGAAATAATTGGCACTGTGATACATGTAGATAAATATCCTCCAAAAATAGCATTAAATTGTAATTTTTTGTCTTCTCCTTTTTCTGCATTCTTATCACATAAATGTGTATAGAATAACATAATTGGTGATCCTAAGATTGTGTTTAAAGCTAACATAATTGTTGCAATTGGCATTCCTAACGCCAATGCTGATTCAGCTCCAGTTCCAGCATTGATTGCAAAGGCAATCCCTAAAATTGTTCCTGAAATCATATCTGGTGGTATATAAGCACCAATTGACACTGCCCCTATAAATGCTAATTCTAATGTTGCTCCCATTGTTATACCTGCAATCAAATCCCCCATAATAAGTCCTACTAGTGGACCAATAACGATTGGTCTTTGAATCAAACTTGTCCCTAGTAAGTATTCAGATTTTGCAAGTAAAGCAACTAATGTTAATAAAATAGTTTGTGTTAATAACATAATTACTCCCTCTCTTCGTTTAAATTAAACTTTTAATATCAATTTCTTTGTTTGTTGGAATTCCTTGAATAAAACAATAAATTCCGTTACTCATCATTTCATTTAAGATTTCAACGTCTTTGTCATCCACAAATACTGCGGTACCAATTTCTCTTTTGGCTTTCGTTGGGAAAGTACCTCCAACATTGACTCTTTTAATGTCTAGTGCTTTTGCAACTCTTTGTGCATCTGCAATATTTTCAACAATAATAAATAATTTATACTTATCAGTAATTCCTGATGTAATAGCATTTATGCTATCTTCCACTGATTTAGCAACTACCTTTACCCCATTGGGTTTCGCCATTTTAATCGTTTGCATACGTAATGAATCACTCAACAATGTATCACTAGCTAACAAAATACAGTCGGCACCAATTGCTGATGTCCAAGAAAATGCAACTTGTCCATGCAGTAATCGATGATCTACTCGTAACGCTTTTATCATATTTTTACCTCTTAGAATTCATCTAAAGATGAATCTCTTAAACTTTCTAAATCATTGCAGTAAATAATTCCTTTTTTTGCCTCTTCTACATTTCTACGAATCATTTCTTCAATGTCTTCTTCTTCACAGCTAACTAACATTCCAATTAACAAGACTAAATTCACCCCTGTAATCAAATGTACATTCCCACGTGAAATTAATTCCGTCAACTCATTGTTGACACTTCCACCAAAGATATCTGTTGTAATAATAACTTCATCTTCTTTTGGATATTTCTCAATCTCTTTTAATAACTCTTCTTTGTATATCACACCTGGTTCTACATATGCACAATAACAAGATAAGTCATCTCTTTCTCCAATAATTAAATCCAAAGTACTTTTTATACCTTTTGACATATTGGCATGTGTTGCAACAATAAAGTGTCTCATACACAACCTCCTTTTCTTTTTCAATTTTGGCGCCTTGTGGTTTCCTTTGTAATCCACTTTATATTTTTACTATACCAGTTGGCTGTTAACTTGGCAAGTCTTTTTTTATAAAATTAAAAAAAGATTTTCTTCATAATTACGAAAACCTTTTATTTAAGCGTTAATATTACATTTATTTTTTTTAATCTTCACTCGCCAATGCACTGTTTTTATAATTGTCACTCTTGCATTGCACAGCTTTTTCAAACTTGTCAAATAGAGGATGCTTCTTCCATTTATGTAAATCCTCAGTAATTTTATATGCTAAAAATTGGAATGCTACTACATTGTAAAGAGGGGATATGAAAGAAGACGTTTGATGTGGTATCGAAATAATGCGTTTCCCTTCTCTTTTGTTTGAAATCATAAATACTTTATCACTTACCGTCAATGTTGCATAATATATTTGTCCTATACGATCACTTGTTTCATCGTTATTGTCTATAAAAAAGATTGGATAGTTAGGTGTTAATTGTAAATTAGGGCCATGAATAAATTCTTCAATTTCGTACTCAAAAGAAGGTATTTGTACTGTCTCTCCAATCTTTAAAGCACCTTCCATAGCCACGCCTAAATTAGCACCATTACTGCAAATATACACATGTTGCATACTCAATAAGTCCTTTTGATTAGCCTCATAAAAGCGATTTACTGCATCATACATTTCTTTATGACACGTAAATGCAAGCTTTATTTCTTCACAATATGCTAGATATTCTTCTTCACTAATTTTCTTTTTGATTAAGGCACTTTCTAATGCAAAAAGCATTAAAAAAAGACATAGTGTAACTA
>SAAR01000437.1 GCA_009916335.1 Erysipelotrichia bacterium
CTAAAACATTTGATATTCAAGGGGTTCTGTTGCAAAGTTAGAAAATCAAAAACGATATCTTTGACTTTCCGTCATTTTAAGCAGGTATTAATGGGAATACCAGCCTAAGATATTCTGAGTTCAGAGAGGGCTCGTTTGATTTTCAAACTTCGCAACAGAACCAAACACACAAACAGACCGTTCTCTGTTTATGTGTCCATGCAGTGTTGCTTATATTATTTGTGGAAGTGAAAAACCACGGAGGATTCTTTTGTATAGATAACTGTGTTTTATGTTTGTAAGCAATCGCCGTATAAAATCGGCTTGTAGTATATATTTTTCATGATAATTCTCCTAATAAAAATAGCCGATAACATAAGATTTTATATCTTACATTATCGGCTCTGCGTCTTTGCGTCCGGCTCTTTAATGATTGTGGTTTTAAACTCTTTTATACTAACTAAAGTTTCTAATTTACACTTAGGACAGTAAAGAGGAAAATTCCTTAATTCGGTATCTTTTCGTAGTTTTATACTCGTTTTACTTTTACATATAGGACATAACAACCATTCTGTTAGCAACATCGTCATCACTCACCATTACATATAGAATTATCAGATACAATTTCTCTAAATTCTGATAATAGTTTAATATACTCTTTTGGCTTGAAAGTATGAATAACATGGTTAGCCGAAACTTTTTTATATATTATTTGCGGAGCCAAGGAAATAGCATGATGAGCGTCATCATCATCAAATGCTCCTATAAGTCCGTAATTTTCGTAGCGTTTCCAATCGGCTTGAATAAGCAGTACGGGGCATTTGGTTTTTTCAAAAGCTTCTGCATGGTCAATACCATCATAAAACCTGCCATCTACAAAGGCTCTGGCAAAATCCGGGTCAAACATAGACAATGATTTAATTAGCAAACGTAAGCTATCTGGGAAGCCAATTTCAACCGGACTATCAGGGTATTTATCCTGAAACTTCTTTATCTTTCGTGATAACCAACTAACAAACCAATTTGGAATTCTTTTGATTCTCTTATCAGAAGCTGGTACTTCCATATTTTGAAAATAATTTGCTAAATCTCTATCTGGTATATTTCCGATTTGATTAACAAGGTGCTTTAGCCCGTTATATACGAATTTATCTTGTTCTTTAAATCGTGGCATTTCAGCAGAAAAAATGGGTGCGTCCTCAAGAATAATTCCGGAAATATATTCAGGAATATTAGCAGCACACCAAAGAGCGATAATGCCACCTGATGAATTTCCGCTAATAATAACTTTTTGTTTTATTACATTTTCTATAAATATTTTTATGTCCTCACCAATAATTTTCCATGAATAATGCCCCGGTGTCCAAGAAGACTTTCCATGACCTCTCACATCTATGGCATATACTTGGAAAATTTTTGATAGTGGCAAAAGTACTTTCTTATAACTTTCCCACATACCCATTTGAGCAGGAATCAATAATAAACTCGGTCCATTTTTAGGACCAACCACATAGTTCAGCTTAACACTCCCTGTATCATAAGTTTTTTCTGAAAAACCAGCATTTACCAGTTTTCGATTATTTAGTTTTCCAGACAATTTTTCGTATGGATTTTTATAGTTCATTCAACATTCCTCCTAACTATAATTCTTGAATGTTTTACTCGATAACAATTCCGTAAATCATTAAATCAAGATATTCTTTAACATCTTTTTTAAATTCATGAAAATTATCAAATAACTCCATTGGCTTGTCTTGATACAAATGTAGATATTTCATTACAATTGCATCAATATACAAACTTAAACTCTCTATAATTTTTTGGGTATCTATGTCTTGTCTTAGTTTCAATTTTTTAACAGCACTTAAAATAATCTTACTTGATTTTTCTTTTGATTTTTTATGATATATGCTTAAAATATTTCTAATATCTTTACTAACTTCTTTGTGTGTTTCCTTTGAAACCATATTTAAAAATTTTGTTTCATCTGGATATTTTGTGATTAAATTATATTTCATATCCATCATATAAAAAATTATTTCATAAAAATTATCATAAGTTCCTTCGTATTCTAAATCTTGTGTCAATAGGTCGACTGTATGTTTAAACAGGTATAAGTAAAAATTCTTTTTATTGCCAAAATAATAAAATAATAAACCTTTAGAAATACCAGCTTCATGAGTGATTAAATCAGTCCGTGCTTCTACAAAGGAAAACTTTGAGAAAATTTCAATTCCCTTGGTTATTATTTGCTCCTTTTTTTCATCTGAAATTTTTTCAAAATTCTTAGTAACCATTAGACACCTCACTAAATTGACCAATCAGTCAGTACTCTTGATTAGAGTATATCATATTTTGACTGATTGGTCAATTTCGGGTGGTAAAGAGTGAAATGGTAATATTTTCTTTGATTAGATTACTTCGCAACAGAACCGTCTAAGTTGTTAGTATTTTAAAAAGACAAGGTGTTTTATCCTTGTCTTTTTCGTTTTAGTATTGCTTTTGTTTCAATGTCAATAAGGATGAGTAAAAAGCTGGGACAGTAGTCTCAGCCGGTTCTGTTGCGAAGTTTGAAAATCAAACGAGCCCTCTCTGAACTCAGAATATCTTAGGCTGGTATTCCCATTAATACCTTGATTTCAGTAGACACC
>SAAR01000061.1 GCA_009916335.1 Erysipelotrichia bacterium
GTGGATATGATTAATGGTTTTGTAAAAGATGGGGCATTGAGTGATCGTGATATTTTAAAAATTGTTCCTGATATAAAAGCATTATTAAATAAAGTACACCCTAGTATCTTTATTTGTGATGCCCATGATTTAAACGCTAGAGAGTTCAAGTCGTTTCCTTTGCATTGTATAAAAAATACAGAGGAATCAAGAGTGATTGATGAATTATTACCATATGCCAAAAATATTATGTATAAAAATTCAACAAACGCTTTCGTAAATGAAGAAATACAAACATTTATTAAAGAGCAATTATTTGCATATCGTGATATTGTAATTACTGGCTGTTGTAGTGATATATGTATTTTACAGTTTGCACTCTGTTTGAATACTTATTTAAATGAAAATGAAATGCATGATAAACGTATTATTGTACCGATTAATATGATTGAAACGTATCATATTAAAGGGGTACATGATAGTATGCGTTATAATGAAATCGCTTGTGATTTAATGTTAGCGAATGCGATTGATGTAATTGAGATGAAGTAGGGGTATAAAGATGAAAAATTTTGATTTGAAATTTGATTTTAGAGATCAGCGTAATTTAAGTTTAGTAATGGATTTTTATGAATTAACGATGTCGCAAGTTTATTTTGAAACAGGGAGAAAGGATCAAATCGTTACCTTTGATATGTTCTATCGACGTAATCCAGACAATGGTGGTTTTGCTGTTTTTGCTGGATTAGAACAATTAATTGGCTATATTCAAAATCTCGCATTTAGCGATGAAGATATTCAATATTTACGTTCACAAAATAAGTTTTCTGAGGAATTCTTAGATTATTTGCGTCATTTTATTTTTACTGGAGATATTTATTCTGTAAAAGAAGGGACACCTGTTTTTCCTAATGAACCATTGATTCGTGTTAAAGCAAAAATTATAGAAGCCCAAATTATTGAAACAGCCTTATTGTTGGCAGTGAACCATCAAACATTGATTGCAACAAAGGCAAATCGTGTAGTTCGCTCTGCACAAGGTAGAGCCGTCATGGAGTTTGGGGCAAGACGTGCACATAATTTCGATGCGGCAAATCATGGGGCAAGAGCTGCTTATATTGGGGGAGTAAATGCAACAGCAACTGTATCAGCAGGACGTGATTGCCATATTCCTGTTACAGGTACAATGGCACATTCTTTTGTACAAAGTTATGATAGTGAATATGAAGCTTTTTTAGCATATGCAAAAATTTATCCTGATAGCTGTGTGTTGCTACTTGATACTTATGATACATTAAGAAGTGGGGTGCCTAATGCTATTAAGGTGGCAAAAGAATACTTGATTCCTAAAGGGTATCGTTTAGCAGGTGTGCGTGTAGATAGTGGGGATATTGCATATTTATCAAAGAAAATTCGTAAAGCGTTAGATAAAGCAGGATTAGAAGATTGCCATATCGTTGCTAGTAATTCTTTTGATGAGTACATTATAAAATCGCTAATTGATCAAGGGGCTAAAATTGATTCTTTTGGTGTTGGAGAAAACTTGATTTGTTCAAAAAGTACGCCTGTTTTTGGTGGGGTATATAAATTAAGTTCTGTATACAAAGATAATAAATTTATTCCTAAGATTAAAATTAGTGATAACGTTGAAAAATTAACAAATCCTGGATATAAAGATTTATATCGTATATATGATAAAGAAAGTGGGAAAGCAATGGGGGATTTAATTGCTTTACATGGAGAAGATATTAGTGAAAACAGAGATGTGACGATTTATCATCCAGAAAATATATGGAAAAACAAAACGTTTGAAAAGGGAACGTTTACTTTAAAAGCATTGCATGAACCAATTTTTAAAGCAGGACAGCTTGTTTATGATTGTCCTACCTTAGAAGAAATAAGAGCCTATAGCAAAGCACAGATGGATACATTATGGGATGAAATATTCCGTTTTGAATATCCACAAACGTATTATGTTGATTTATCTAAGAAATTATTAGATTTAAAATTAAAGATGCTAGAGGATATTAGGAATAAATAATCATGAAATCATTGAAATATCAAAAACTTTACTATGTTTTATGTTTGATTTATGCGATTGTGTTAGCTTATGCATTTTATGAATGTATAAGTAAGCAGTATATGCATTCTTTAATGATGTGTTTTGTATCTTTAGTGTTAGCTTTCTGTATTCCTATCGGTTTTAAACTGATGAAATGGAAACCTGTTTATGAAATTTATATTTTAGCTATTATCTTCATGTTTTTAGCTTCCGTATTAGGTAGTTCTTATCGTTTTTATGATCATGTACTTTATTGGGATAAGTATGTGCATTGTTTTAGTGGAGTGCTAGGGGGAGAAGTAGCTTATCTGCTTTTCTGTTTGTTGAAGAAAACACAGTTTGTCAAAAAAGAAGATCGCACATTATTATATGTGTTCATTAATGCAGTTAATATTGCGATTGCAGCTTTATGGGAATTATTTGAATATGCAGGACTTGTCTTTTTTGATTATGATGGGATTCGCCATTATACAACAGGAGTACATGATAGTATGAGTGATATTCTTGTCTGCATCATTGGTGGCTTAGTAACGACTTATTTTATTTATCGTTTTTATCATACAGGAAAAGACAATATCTTCTCTAATATTAATCAACACTTTCATCAAATCAATCAAAAAAACGATTCATAGCATTGACTACGAATCGTTTTCTTTTATTATTTTTGGGGTATCCTTCGCAAAAATATCTTTCGCAAAAGCATCAGGTTTTTCACCTAAAATGATATGATCCATAAACAAATTAAATAACTGCCATGTTTCCCAAGCACTAGATTCATGTAGCATCATGCGATGTCTACCTTCATGGATAATGAATAGCTTTTTCTTATCATGAGCAACTTTATCATAGGCATTCACACTACTTCTCAGTGGAATGGTTTCATCTTTATCTCCATGTACAAAGCAAATAGGACAACTTACTTTACTAATATCCTCTTTGCACAAACGTACTACTTCTGTAAAGGTAGAAGTAAAGCCACTTGGAATGACAACATGAGGAGCGATTTTATTTTGTGTTTTCATAATTTTATTTACGGCAGTATTCACTAAATTGCCAACATGTAAATAATCAAAAGCAGGAGCGATTAAAAATAGTCTTTTAATAGGATACATGCTTGCTAAATGTGTCGCAATGACACCTCCCATAGAAAAGCCAACTAAGCTTACTTGATAACCAGCATTAATATAACTATCCACCATTCCTTCACAGCGTTTAATCCAAATGGTTGGATTGTTGTCTTTAGGATCATTTAAATTATAAATATTAAATGTTTTTAATTGGTATTTATCTTGATTCCAAAATTTAAAATTATCGTATTCGTGTTCAAGTCGTCTACCAAAACCATGAATACAAATAATGATTTCTTTATTTATGACTTCTTTTTCAATTGGTTCTATTTTCTTTTTATTGCGAAATAGTTTTTTAAATTTTTCTAACATAGTATCACCCACTTCATTATAACAAATCCTTTTCATTAAATATATGAATAAAAACTGATAAAGCGACATTATTTTTAAAGTTTTCTTCATATACTTGTAAAAAGAGGTGAAAATATGGATGTATTAAAAAAAGATAAA
This sequence comes from Erysipelotrichia bacterium, assembly GCA_009916335.1. The sequence continues at coordinate 3,619 of SAAR01000061.1, forward strand.
AATAATCATGTATCACATCTGTTAATTAAGGATCATATTCCTAATCCTGCTTTTATTAATGAATTTCAAACTAATGATTTTACATTAAAGCTAAATACGATGGAACTAGTGAGTCATCAATTAGAAGGGTATCAAGTAGATGAAGGAGGACAGTTTTTAGTATTGCACCTTATGATTCGCAATAATACCAATGAAATTTTAGATTTATATAGAGAGGATTTCTTATTGTCCTATGATGAGGGAGAGGATTATAATCCTGAAGAATTTTTTAATGTACCTTATCAGTTTAAAGATGAATTTGCGTTAAAGCCATTAGAAACAATAAAGGGTTGTTTAGTTTTTGTGATTGCTGCAAATGCGAAAAAGATTACTTTTTCTCATAATGAGTATTATGATGATGAACATTATAAAAATTATCATTTACGGTATCGTTTTTAAAAAAGTTGTTGACAGCAGAAAAAAATTAATGTAGTATAAACGCATACCAAAAACGATGAAAAGAAGAGTAGTCATAAAAAGCCTTTATAGAGAGTAGATGGTTGGTGGAAATCTACAAGGAAGATATGATGAAAATGGTCTTGGAGTTGCTTAATCGAGAGAATCCTTTAGGTTAAGTCGGGTACACCCGTTATAGTGTTAGAGTATGATGGTACTTGAAGAGGCAAATATTGTGAGATATTTGTAAACTAAGGTGGTAACACGATAGCATTCGTCCTTATGATAGGGATGAGTGCTTTTTTATTTATAAAGGGAGGAATTAAAATGATTGAATTAAACAATATACAAAAAGTGTTTACTACGCCAAGTGGCAATGTTCATGCCCTAAACGATGTCAGTTTAAAGGTAGAAAAAGGAGATATTTATGGTGTAATCGGTTTTAGTGGTGCAGGAAAAAGCACGTTGATTCGCTGTATTAACCTATTAGAGAGAGTAACAAGTGGACAAATCAGAGTAGATGGTAAAGATTTATTAGCGTTAAATGCAAAAGAGTTAAGGGCTTCAAGAAAGAAAATGGGAATGATCTTTCAACATTTTAATTTAATGAAATCACGAAATGTTCATGATAATGTCGCCTTTCCTTTAAAAAACAGTCATTTAAGCAAGCAGGAAATCAATGAGAAGGTTAAATCGTTGTTAGCGTTAGTTGAGTTATCGGATAAGGAATATGCCTATCCTTCACAACTATCAGGAGGACAAAAACAACGTGTAGCGATTGCAAGAGCATTGGCTAATGATCCACATGTCTTATTGTGTGATGAGGCAACCAGTGCCTTAGATCCACAAACGACACAAGCGATTCTTGCTTTATTAAAAAGCTTAAATGAAAAGTTAAATATTACAATTGTATTAATTACACACGAAATGGCTGTTGTTAAAGCAATTTGTAATAAAGTAGCCATTATGGAACATGGTAAGATTGTGGAAGAGGGAAGTATTTTAGATATATTCAATCACCCTAAACAAGCAGTAACAAAAAATTTCATTGATACAACAACGGCAATGAATAAGGTATATGAAATGATTGAACATGATAATCCCATTGTTCATGTAGGAAAAGAGGAAGTGTTATTAAGATTAATTTATTCATCAAATAGTGCAGATGTACCACTTATGAGTAATCTAGTAAAACACTTTGATATTAGCTTTAATATTGTTTTTGCTAATGTGGAAGTATTAGCCAATAATCCCTTAGGTAATTTGGTTGTGAAATTAAAAGGAGAAGCTAGTAAGATTGAAGAAGCGATTGCGTATACAAAAGCACAAGGTGTAGAAGTGGAGGTACTGTAATTATGAATATATGGAAACTTATGGCAGAGGCATTTACACCTATCTTAGAGGTGATATTACAGTTGATTGATAAGGTATATCCATTAGATTTTATCTTAGATAATCATGTTTATGAATTAAGTGAGGCAATTTTTGATACTTTGCATATGATGATTATTCCAGGCTTTATCTCATTGTTTTTTGGAATTGTCTTTGGGGTAATCTTTGTTGTAGTAAAGCTAAATGGCATCTTAGAAAATAAGTATATTTATTTTATTGTAGATAAGTTTATGAATTTCTTTCGTTCGGTACCATTTGTGATCTTAATTGGTTTTCTAATGGGTTTATCAAGACTTATCATGAATACAGCGATTGGGGTTGAAGGAATGTATATTCCATTAATCTTTGGAACCGTACCATTTATGGCTAGACAAGTAGAATCTGCTTTATCAGAAGTTGATGAAGGATTAATTGAAGCAAGTATTGCAATGGGGTGTTCTCCACTGGATATTATCTTACGCGTGTACATTAAAGAAAGTATACCTAGTATTGCAAGAGGGACAACCATTACCTTTATTTCACTTATAGGCTTGATTGCGATGGCTGGTGGTGTTGGTGCAGGTGGTTTAGGTAATTTTGCTTTACGATATGGCTACCAACGAAAAATGTTTGAAGCAACGCTTATTTCGATTGTTATTATTTTAGTGATTGTCAGTTTCATTCAAGCAATTGGAAATTATATTGCGAAAAAAACAACACATTAAAAGGAGAAGAAAAATGAAAAAATTATTAAGTTTATTAGCATGTGCAGGTTTAGTATTAGGATTAAGTGCTTGTGGAAATAGCACAGACAGTGATGACAAAACAATTACGGTAGGAGCGAGTACAACTCCACATGCAGTTATTTTAAATGCTGTAAAAGAGCAAGTGGAAAAAGAAGGATATACCTTAGTTGTAAAAGAGTTTGATGATTATGTAATACCAAATACAGCTCTTGAAGATGGCGAGTTAGATGCAAATTATTTCCAGCATGAACCTTATTTAATTCAGTTTAATGAAGATTATGGTACACATCTAGTAAATGTGGCATCAATTCACTTTGAACCATTAGGAATTTATGCAAAAGATGCTACAAAAGAAAATGCAGATTTTAGTATTGAAGATGTAAAGGAAAATGATAAAATTATCGTTCCTGATGATGCAACAAATGAAGCAAGAGCATTAGTGTTATTAGAAGAAAAAGGAATTATTAAATTAAAAGATGGAGTAGGCTTAAAAGCCACAAAGGCAGATATTGTCGAAAATGTGAAAAATGTTGAGATTTTAGAAGTAACGGCAGCTAATATTCCTACAATGATTGAAGATGTTGCTTATGCATGTGTGAATGGAAATTATGCATTAAGTGGTAACATTGCTGATAAGTTAGTATGTACAGAAAGCAAAGAAGGGGAATATGCAAAACAATATGCAAATATTGTTGCGGTGAAAGAAGGAGATGAAGATAGTGCTAAGACAAAAGCATTAGTTAAAGTGCTAACAAGTAAGGAAACGAAAAAAATCATTGAAAAAGAATTTGGTAGTTTGGTGATTCCTGTATTTTCATAAAATCATAATAAGAAAGGTGTATTGTTGCACTTTTCTTTTTTATTTGTGGTAAAATAAGTAAATAGAGGAGGGATAGATTGAACTACGTTAAAAACAATAAAACATTTATTTTTCTATTTGCTGTTTTATTAGTTGTTATTTCTATTCTTTTTTATCGTTTGTTATTACCAACTAATAATAACGCATCACAACCAACAAACGTCGATACTTCTACTAGTACAGCGATTAGAACTTTTTCTGGTTATTTTAATGAAGATAATTTATCCGTTGATTTAAGTTGGAACATTAGTAGTGGCAATAAAAAAATAAGTAAAATTGAATTGTACTATAATGATGTAATATTAGAAGATGTTAGCAATAGTTTTAGTGTTTCATTATCAGAAAGTGATTATGATTTGACTACTGGAAACAACAAATTCGATTTAGTTGTTAAATTTGATGATGATAGCGAATTGAAAAAAACTAAATACGTTTATATAGATGAAGCTCATACGATTAAAATGGTGCAACAAAACAATGAAAATAAAACAATATATACACTTACTTACTATTATGATAAGCGTAACAAAGTAGACGTACCTTCTATGCAGATTAATGGAATTAGTGGAAATTTTGAAATGAATTATATTAATTCTGAAGTGGTTAGTGAAGATCGCAATTTCATAAAAATGAAAGTTGTTTATGAGTTAGTTTACAAGGATTTAAAACCAGGAAATTATCAGGCAACGATTACCTTTGCATTTCCACAATATAACTTATCGAAAGAGTATACAACGTCTTTTCAAGTTAATACACAACAAGTGAATGAGTCAACACAGGAAAATGGTAATCAAAATAATTCTACTAATATCAATGGAGAAACAAGTGGTGAAACAGGTGAAAGTGAAAATGAAACAGATTGAATCGTTGATTAAAAAAGCAAATCGAATTGTCGTTTTTAGTGGAGCAGGTTTTTCAACCGAAAGTGATATTCCTGACTTTCGCAGTGAGCAAGGAATTTATCGTAAAAAGACATATCCTTATCCTTGTGAAATGATGATTTCTCATGATTTCTTTATGCGTGATACAAAGCAGTTTTATGAGTTTTATAAAAATGAAATGGTGTATGCGAATGCGAAAGCAAATAAAGGGCATTTAGCAGTGGCGAAACTAGAACGCTTAGGAAAATTGGAAGCAGTGATTACACAAAACATTGATGGATTACATCAACTAGCTGGTAATCAAAAAGTATATGAGCTTCATGGCAGTATTCATCGTAATTATTGTATGGATTGTCATACGTTTTACTCGCTAGATAAAATCATGCAAAGCAAAGAAGTTCCTCATTGTGATAAGTGTGGTGGCGTGATTAAACCAGATGTTGTCTTATATCAAGAAGGATTAGATCAAAATGTTGTCAATCAAGCTTTATTGGCACTACAAAGAGCAGATTTATTAATTGTTGCAGGGACTAGTTTGCTTGTTTATCCAGCAGCAAGTTTTATTCAGTATTATCGTGGTGAGAATATGATTGTGATTAATCATGATGAAACAAGTGCCGATAAGCAGGCAACGGTAGTAAGCCATGATAATATTGGTGATGTTCTTGATTTTATCAATACTAATATGTGAGTGAAAAAGCTAGGGTTATACCTAGTTTTTTTTTGTTAGGTATCGTTAAATGATACACTTAATTATATGTATTTTATTGTTTTCAAATGGATTTGGCAAAATTGGCGGAAACTTGGCGGGAAAAATTTTTAAGAGGTCAAAAAAATATGTGGCAGGCATTAAAAAAAGCCTTATTTTAAAGGCTTTTCAAGACTCTACTTCACCAGCAGACTAGCTATGTCGTCTAGTATGTTGGGTACAGTGGCGTTGATTAAAACGGCAGATTTATAAGGTTGTGCCCTTTTCATCAAGACCATTTAATCGTATTATTTGATATCTTTTTTTTGCCTTTGGCGGAAATTTGGCGGAATTTTTTTATTAAATTAGTTATCATTTTAATTTTACTGTCTATAATACAATGTATTAAAAAAAATGCTAATTGGCAGAAAGGAGAAATACAAAATGACTAATACAATTATTGCAAAACAGGGGATTGAAAATTATGCGGTTTTAGATGGATTTATCAGTAAAAAGGGGATTAAAGCGAATAAGATTAATACAAAAAATGGGGAATTAGATAAAGTAACTTTTACATTGATTACAAGAGATATTAGTGAGAAACTAATGAAATTACTAAACTTAAAGGAAAGTGATATTCTTGTACTGAAAGGAAAAGAAGGAAAACAGAATTATGCGTGTATCAATATTGAAGCATTAAGCTATAATGCTGTTTACTGTAAATCATTAAAACCGAATAATCGTGTTCAACTTTTAGGAGAGTTTAAAAAACATGAGTATAACGGAAGAACTATATTTAACTTCTTGTTATCGACAAAACCATTAGTGGTGGTTTAAAGGCGAGTCATATCGTCTTTTTTTATATGTTTTGGGAAACAGTGATATCTTTTTTAATAAAATAGATGCAAAGGTTATATTTATGCATATTTTGTCTAATATATAACAGCTTATAAAAGCCAGTAGTCTCAACTTCAACCTTACGGTATCGCTTCGCACTATCCGACATTCCACTCTGGTGGTAATGTCTCGTGCTCAGCTTGAAGTTTCGACTACTGGCGTAGCGTTTACAGAAGAAGGAGTGTGAGCTGATATGAAAGGGAATAAGTGTATTAAGCGATTAAATCAAAGAGATATGTCATTCTTGAAAATGATGGGTAAAGTAGGGCATATACCAAAACAAAATGAAGAAATGTTTATTACTAATAATCGAGTATCTACATTTCAAAATATGGGATGGATAAACAAAGTGCAGTGTGATGGAAAAGAATATTATGCAACAACGAGTGAGGGAAGGGAGGCTATTGAAGAGATAGTTAATATCACACCTTATTACTCTACTTCACCGAAACATGATGAAGGATTGTATAATCATTATATGGAAATGAGTGAGAAAGAAAGAGATAGTTGGAAAACTGAAAAGCAGTTGCGCAATGATTATTACGAACTGATAGAAAGGTTGAGAGAAGAGGATGAACTATATGCTCAACAATTGGAAAAACAATTCGAGGAAAGGCAGATAAGTACACCAGATTTTGGCTATTATGATGACGAGATAGAGCAATTTATAGCGGTAGAAATAATAACCAATCATTATACCCAAGAAATTATTGAAGCCAAAGAAAGATTCTGTGAGGTGATGCAAATTGAGTGTGAATTGGAAAAAATTAATTGATCATTCCATAGAAAATGTGAATATTATTTTGTTGGCACAATTATATGAAATAGTAAGAAAAGAAGCGAAACAGTCAGCTTTTTATAGTTACATAAATGCATTGTGTGATAATAATATAATATGTAAAGAACGTTTGTTTAAAGCATCGCAAGCAATGTATATTAGAAAAGTAGGGCACAAGAAATTAACCAATCGTAAAAAGTATTTAGAGATATTGATACATGAATATGAAATCAGACATAAAAATTATGTATGTAACAGTATTTTAAGTATCAATCAGTTAGATATTCCTACCATATATATTCGGTTGGTAAATCAATTTCCATATATTAAAAATAATGCTTTTCTTCGTAGGGATTATCAGTATATCAAAGAGTGTATTACATATAGGAAAGCCTGCCTTACGAATACAAAAGGTATTCCTCCACAAAATATCAATCACAACATTAATTTAATGAATTTATATAATCGTGGTATCTATGTAGTTTCGTATAATAAAGACACTTTGATGTTTTGTATTTTTGATTGTTATAATCGCATGAACAGAGGGAAATTGAAGAAAGATGTGGAAGCAATTTTCGAGCTTACTAAAAATTATGGCTTTGCTTGCAAAATTAAAATAGAAGTATGTGTGTGGAATGAATCCATGCAAAAGAAGACAGAGAAGCACCTTAAAAGTCTGTATGAGGTAAAAGAAAATACGAATATATTCATGGACAAAAGTTTTATTTATGACAATGAGATATTTGTTACTAATTTGGATGTACAACGCTATTTCGGTAATTTGTATATTTATCTTTAAGCATAAGAAAAGAGTGCATAACGCACTCTAAAGAGAAATAGAATAATAATCTTTTTCATTAGCAAAGCTAACAGGTGAATTATCAAAAGCTAGTTTATATAATAACCATTTGATTGTTTCTTCCGTTTCATAAAATCTATCAACTTTGAGAAAAGCGAAAACATCAATCCGATAGTCTTTGCTAGATTTAGAAATTAAACATATACGATTATTGTTTAGTAGAACAAGTCTATGCAGGATATAATCTGAGTTCATTGGATGAGAGACAGGATTGGTCGACTTTATTAATAGGCTATCCAAATAATGTTGGTATGTATCCTCTATTTCACAATCTTCAATCAAGCACACATGAATATCTTTAAACATTTCTTTGTGTGCCATCATGTAATGAAATAGCCATGTTTTCATAACAATTAAGTGTGCTCTTTCTAAATCTTGAATAATAGATGTATTAGCAAATATTTCTCTTTCTTGTGAAGTAGTAAACGTTTCTACTAATTCACAGCTATAATAATTCATTCATTTCTCCTTTCAAAATCGCTTATATAAAATATGGGTAATAACTTTATATTGGATTTTTGTAGATTATTTTAAAATTGGTATTTCAATTTCAAAACATGACATTTCACTTTCAAAAGTAGTAGTGATAAATTCGGTGATAATTTCTTGTACGGTTTCAATGAAACGTAGTTTATAAAACTTTTTGTCAATATTAAACAATTGAAACACTTCTACATGATAATCATTTATGCCCTCATTAATTAAAGCAATACGATTATCTTTTAGCATAACAATGTAATCATAATGGACATTCCTACTAGTCATAGAAATCAAATTAATAACATCTATCCTACTGCTACCACTAAAGTTAGTTATCTTCCCTTTTTCAAAACGTAATTTTACGTCATCCATACCTTTGCTTCTAAAATAGAAATATATCCATTTCATGATTAACCACATATTAGCGGTTGTTACTTTCTTTACAAGTGATGGCGCATCAACAAGCATTTCTAAATAGGGGATAGTAAACTCCTCCAGTTTTTCTTGTGATAAGTTGTCGTTCATTATTTATTTCTCCTTTCAGTTTATCTGTATTTCAAATAAACGTTATATTATAGACGATAGTTAAAAAAATATAACTATAAAAAGAAAAAATCTTTAATCTTAAAGGAAATAATGGTAATATAATACTGACAGTATTATAAAAGAAGGGAAAAAGAGTATGAAAAAATTATTAACTGTATTTGTAACTTGTTGTTGCTTATTAACACTAGTAGCTTGTGGAAGTGAAAAGAAAGAGGAAAAGAAAAATTTATCTACCTATGTGCTTGAAACGGTTTTAGATGGTTCACCCTATGGGGAGAAACAAAAACTTGAGTTCATTTTTGATGAGAGTGCAGAGGAGTTAAAGACATTTAAGTTTATTGTTACTACTACTTACGAGGATGTTCCTGAGGGAGAAGAAGCTCCTTTTATGTCAAAAGGTGAAATAAAGGATTTGAAATCAATAACGCAAGCAATGGGAGGAGAATGCACAGTTGAAATTGATAAGAAAAACAATAAAATGGTGCAATCTTCAGACTATAAAGAAATTAAAGAAAGTTTACAATCTATTTATAGTGTAAATATCGAAAAGAAAACAACAGATTTTGTTAAAAATTTAACAGATATGGGATATGAAAAAAAATAAAAAAATCTACGAAATATAACAGCGTTGATTTGGCTTAATTTAGATATGTGTTTATCTCAAAGTAGATTGACTCATATCTTATTTTTTAATATTAATTTTTTAGCATTAGAGTGAAGAAAAGGAAAAGATGAAGTAGTAAGTTTTATTTGAGAATATGAATATCAGATATTAAACGAATAATGGATTCAGACATGAGCTAATCGCAAAGTGATTAGCTCATGATCTGAATAATCATGAGAAATGTTCAAAGGGGAAATAAATATGGAAAATAAAAACAACAAAGAAAATAAAAAATCAAATAAAATATTCAATATCTTTTTAGCCATTGCTGTACTAGGGACGGTGGGGTATACAGGTTATCGTTTATATGATGAATTTTGGTCAAAAGGAAATGAAGGGATTTATGAACACGCCAACACAGAAAAAAAGAGTGGAAGAAAAATAGATTATTTTGATTTGGAAGAAATTGAAAAAGAGACTGATAGAAGTTTATACTATACAGAATTAGAACGAGAACCCTATAAAGAAAATACTCTTAGTGGAGGTCAAATGGTCATCACTTCAGGAAGTGGTTACGAAAAATATTTGAAAGAAATTAATGGACTTTATGATAACGGAGAACCAGCTTTTCATTCAGCAGGAACCAGTCTAAGACATCCAGAGGATGAACTAGTAGACCCAGAACAAACATTGGCTTTTAATACATTTGTCAGCTATACAAAAGCGTTAGATGATAATGGGCAAGAAACAAAGCTA
>SAAR01000438.1 GCA_009916335.1 Erysipelotrichia bacterium
GTGCTGCGTAGAGTATAATTGACAATAAGAATAATAAAAAAAGTGGTTTATTCATGTAAACCTTCAACTTCGAGTTGTTTTTTTAATAAATTAGAGATATGGTTATTGAAATCAAGAATATATCGCTGATCATAGGTTTCTAAAAAGCGGATGATTTTATTGGGGAGTTGATTGTTTTTTTCAAAAACCAATAACATATTCTGACTTTGCAGAGCTTCCAAGAATATTGGTTTGTATGGAGAAATAAGCTTTTGCAGTTCATAATATTTCTTAGAGCTAACAACAAAGATTTTATATTTGCCGTTAATTTCATTGATAGCCTTTTTATCAAGGCTTTGTATACGAAAAGAAGCATTTACCAAAAGTTCCTTGTGCTGATTTTCGGCGTAAAAAATGGCAGTTGCACAATGATGTGAGCCACCATCATTAAGCCAAATGTATCGATTTTCCCAAAGCACATGGTCAATTCTAAAAACAAATTCATCATTACATCGCATATCCTGGAAACAGTTTTCTATAGAGCTAAAGGTTTTGTCGTTATGAATATTTACAAGACCAACAGCATTAACCAAATTCCGACCAAATGAATACATCGTATCAAAACTGTACCCCCATGATAAGGATTTTGAGGAGATTACATTCGTTAGTTTCCTTAGATCGAATTTCACATTAGTTGGTTCATTATTTTTAACAACAGACTTGATGAGATTAGCGATATCTTCACGTTGATGATTATACGTTCTAAAACTATAGAATCTACCTAAATCATCACTATGAAAACAATCAATTTTTACATCATCAATTCCTTTTAATTTAAGAGATATTAGCTTGTTTATAATATAAAGTTCAGGCAAAAACTTTTTTAACATGGAATTTAAAAAAAATAAGAAAATGCTGTACAAATTCATCGATATTATTTCCTAGAAAATTATGAATGTAAATTATACAATAGGATTCTAAACTGAGCAGTAATGACGTACTGAATTAGAGTATTTAGCAAAAAAATGGTATAATTACCAAAGGCCAACAGTTCGCCCGTCCGTTCCCGCCTCTTTGAGGTATGGCAAACCTGACTCTCTGCTTTCTTGATTGCTTTGTGCGTTTTTAACCTGCAAAACAGAAGCTCAATGGGAATACGTTTCACTTGGCCGTAATGCGTCAAAGTTGTTTTGCATAAAAAACATACAAAGGAATAAAATATGGAACCGTTAAACCTACCGCTCTCGTTTGCACATCTCAGACAAGCCAAAAAATACACAGAACATGCGCTGAAAGAGTTAGGAATTGAATTATCTAGCTCAACCACGGGAAATCTTGTCGCAAATATGTTTGGCTATAAAAACTGGAATACGGCAAAAAGTCTCACTGAAAAAGCAAGCATACAAAAAGAGCAAGTTATTAATAAGCCAGATGTAAGCATGAACAAATTAGAAGAGTCGCCCCTGTTCAATGAGATCGCCGGTGAGTATGAATCATATGGCTTTAGCGAAAAAGATGCTGATGAATTGGCGCTTTTTTCGGTCCAACATGGCATTAAAGAGGCTCTTCCAATTGATAACGCCCCATTGAGCGAAGGCTTGGCTTGTTTAGCCCACCATTGGGTGTGTGAAGTTCTTAATTTTCTAGATGAAGATAAAAAATCATCAAAAACGAAGTATTTCGAAGAACAAATGGATATTTTCAGTACAGGCTTGTCATACGATAGCACAATGATCAAATATTTAAAAGCCTTAGAAACAAAGGAAAACGATATTGATATTTTTAAACCGTTTTTGCGTCAATTAGGCTTAGGAGTAAAAGATGTCAAAGTTGCGATTGAATGTTATAATGAAAATATGAAGAATTCTTAAGGCCGATCAACTCTCAACTTTTGTTGGTTCTCGTACCATTTTGGTGTGAGAACCACTATTTTAAGTATTAAAAATACAGCATAAACTTTTTTAAAATCTCTTTGACTAATGACTGTCGCGAAACCGAGTATGCTGGTGTTGATTGATGCCGCGGACAATAAAATTCTCATGCATTATCGGCTCTGCTGCGAATAAAGAAAAGTGGATAAAGATTGAACTTGGGTCGGAACAATTTGACAAAATAAAATAACTTTAAGCTTGATTTTCTTACAATATTGGTAAAGAATGTTGAGGGGAAGTGACTTTCCGTCACCTCTACAATAAAACGATGCTCTACCAAAACATTGTTTTATCTAATCACGTTCCCAAACAGTATGTAGATCAGCAGACTATTCTGCACCGCCACTAAATGTTCAAGGGCTATTTATTTTTAAAGTAGATAGCCACTTGAATAACCGTAGAAATAATTGTACCCAAGCACGAAGCTACTATCAAATATTCCATAAATTAGACCTTTTTCTTAGACTCCTCGTGGCAAACCCACTACACCTACGTCCATGCCATTAAAAAAGATCACACTTGTACGATGCACTCAACAAAAAAGAAATTAGAAAGAACTAAATGATAAAGAAAAGATGCTTTATCTAAGTATGATTATAATAATAATTGAATTTAAAAAAACTTAACTAAAACAGTGGCATTGAGCATCTCATCGGCAGTAAACACGGGTTTGTAATATATAAACATTTCTTTTATATAAAGAAATGTAC
>SAAR01000062.1 GCA_009916335.1 Erysipelotrichia bacterium
TTATCAAGGTATACAAAACCTATATCTTTATCACTATTTTGAGCTTTAAAATACACTTCTCGCTTCTCCAATAGTCTCTCAACATGGCCATTTGCTATATAGATTTGGCTCATATTGTTGTCAGTGACACTTGGAAAATTTGCACATATGGTATTGGCTGTAAAAAGATAATTTTTAGAGACTTTTTTAGCAACATTTTGAGCAAGCTCATACGCAACCGCATCGCCTACAATAACTGCTGTTTTACACTCGTTTTCGTCAATAATCCGTTGTAGAACTCCCGTTTGGTTTTGTTGATAATCAGGAAAATATTTAAACCATTTATCTAAAAAGAGTGTTACACTATTTTTATAGTGCTCTTGAATTGGCACAAGTAACTCTTTTTGATCTAAAAACCGTACATAAACCGCTCGCATGGCACTATCAACTTTGTAAAACTCTTTGACATAAAAATCGATACACTGATTTAATGACGAGAGCGGGTTGATAAGTGCTGTATTAAACTCTAAAATCGTTTTTACATCTTCCCAAAAAGTTATATCCATGTGTATGGCTTGTTTATTATATGCTCTTTGGGTGATTTTCTTCAAGTGGTTTTGCAAGATATCTTTATCTTGTAGATTACTCAGAAGAGCTTTAAGCCATTGTAAGTCTATCTCATAAAAGGGATGCGCGATATTGACTTTCCAGATATCTATACCCTCTGGAATTACATAATTTTTTAGGTAGCTATCTAAAGAGCTTTTGCATTCTCTAGAATCGACCCAATGCGTATATGCATTCATTAAAAGTTTGTTTGTTTTATTATATAGAAGATTGTCAAAAACCGCCTTTGCTAGCTCATTAGCAAGTGTTACTGGTGACTTATCAAAATAGCCTTGCCCTATACACTCGTTCACTTTGAGAAAAAACTGCTTTTTCGTACTCTCATTAAATGCACTAACATACATTTCAGGCTCATGTAAAAAGTGTAATAAATCTTTTTCAAGATCAAAAACACCTCCCATCCCTGTTGCTAATTTTTTCCAGTAGTCTTCAGACTTGCCTATACTGACAAAAGCCGCTGATACAAGTTCTTCTTCACTCAAGGTAAGATTTACATGTAAAGACTGATACACTTTTTCTTTGATATAGTGATGAAGGTATTTTATTTCAATTGCACCATTTGTTTCGCAGTATTCTCGAATATATCGCAAATGCTCTTTTGGAATTTGAGTGTAAATAAGATATTTATTGCTATATTCTCCTTGCTTTTCTATCTCATACTTCACGCGAAGCTCATCAATTTCATTATGCACTTCATAAAGTATACAATCAAGGTTATTGAGCAAAAATTTTGCTTTTTTTGACTCATCGATAATAACAACAATCAGATGTTTTTCATAAATTGAGTCAAGCTCTTTTTTAAACCATTTATCGATCATCGTTCTTCCTTTAATGCCATCTTGCCAAGAGCCGTAAGCTTGTATTTTTGTTTTGAACTTTGCGGCTTATCTGGAATTGTAAGCGCAATCAGTCCATCACCAATGGCAGGATTTAAGTAGCCATCTCTAAAGTTTTTTCTATCTTTTAATCCCATTTTTTGCATGATCTCATCTCGTGACATCTCATCTTCTATACATTTGAGTAAGTTCAATACTTGGGGGGTAACTTGGGGGGTAACTTGGGGGGTGGAGACTTCTTTAGCATCTTTTTCTTTTTTCAACACTTCAGAATGTACGGGTAAGGTGACTTGAAAAAACGTATGCTCGGCATCAAAGGTAAATAAAGGCTTTGGTGAACCATTTTGAGCCATGGCATCGATGATTTTCTTGATACCCGTTGATCTTCCCTCAGTCATCTTAAGGTCTTTAAAAAACTCTCCAATCCTTCTATTTCGGTATCTCCTAGAATTAACTCTTCCATTTTCAAAAGCTTCAAGTTGCACTGATCTATCTGGTCCTGGGTAGCTTAATATAAGCATCTCTTCTTGATATATTCTTATCTCTATAGGCTCTCTTTCCTCATACGATCGATGGTACACAGCATTGACTAAAGCCTCTTCGATGGCTGCAAATGGGTAGTTTTTTACCCTTGTAGCAATGGCTGTATCAGGATGCTTCATCACAGTTTCGATAATAAAATTTCTATCGATAAAATTAAGTGCTTCTTGCGTCATCTTGTGAATAGGGCCTTTAAACACCTTCTCGCTAAACTTATCGCCTCCAGCCCCTTCTTTACCAAACCATACGATGTCTATTTGCGTATAAGGAAAAAACTTCCACGGTTCTGGGTTAAACATCATCAGTCCAACATTGAGTGGGAAAAGTGCTTCTTTGGGACCATCAACAATATGCATCGCGCGACCAAGCTCTTCGATGGATAACGCATCGACCTCATTAGCAAGCGAGCTTTTGATCTCACTCAAAAATGCTTTAATCAACGTCTTATCAAGATCTTTCAGTGTTGCCTTTTGGTTATACCTATCATCAAAGGGAACGGTTGCTGTTAGGCTTAGAAGCTCACTTTCGTCCAAGCCTCTTGCCACAATAGAACTGGAGTTTTTTCTAATGTAGTATTTATACTCACTTCCTTTGCCCAATGTTGACTTCGCTTTATAAGGGCGTGTCATGCCTCCTGGTACCCAGATAACAAGAATCATCTTTGAATCAAATTCGACTGGAAATAAAATAGGATGATAACTAGGAATGATGGTATTATGCCCAAGGGCTAAAAGCTCTTTTTGTATAGCATCAATTGAAGAAGGATTGACACCATACGGAGGCAATATAGGCTGACCATTGCTCTCTTCAATGCCAACGATGATATATCCACCACCAAGATTGTGAAAGTCATTTGCAAAGGCGCAAATCGAATGCAGTATCTCTTCTGGATTCCAACCTCGTTTAAATTCTAGTCGCTCCCATTCTACGGTAGTGCCTTTTAGTAAGTCGTTTATGTTTATTGGTAGATTCATGTAATCTTAACCCTCTTAATAACCTCTTCGATGATCTTGTTCAAATCATCTTTATTTTTCTCAAAAAAATTTTTATCATCGTTTTGTGTTCTTTTATAGACTAGCTCTACAGGATTTTCAAGCAATCGTTTTAACGAAACAAAAATTGTATGCTCTTTAATCTCTTTATCATCAAGGACAGATTTTTCTTTTAGATAGGTAAAATAAGTCATAAGTGATTGCGCTAAAATCGTTTTATAGTCATATTCTTCAAAGAGTTCTTTAGACTTTTTATAGGAAGCCCAAAAGAAGGATACAATGATAACAAATGGTACCATTGTCATGCTTTTAAAGAAAAATAGCAAAATTGGATCTATACTATTATTGATTATTACTGCTTCAACATTAAAAAATTTAGCAACAATATTGGACAAAAGCTGAGGAGCAAAAAACATCATATATCCAAAAATCATCATTAAAAGTCCAAAAGACAAAAATCCCACAAAATATCCCCAAAATTCACCTCTAGCCCTCTTTACTTTTTTCTGAAAGGAAGATGATAATGAGGAACTTGTCGCCCAATCCAATGTCTTTTTAGCCTCTTCTTGAATACTCTTCAAATCATCAATCAAAGATTTCTTCTCTTGTTGATACTCTTTACGATCATTATCAAATAATTCACTTTTTTCATTAACAATCTCTTGAAGTTGCTTAAGATACTCATTCATATTATTTTGATTTTTTGCAATTTCTTCATCTTTAGCTGTTTGATACAATTCAAGTTCTTGCTCAAGGCTATTATGCTTAGCGTATAATTCATCAATTGCAGTTTTTTTTATTTCAAAGTCAGAAACAGATGCCAATAGTATATCTATTTCAATTTCATTGAGCGAATCAATTTTTTTTATTAGATTTTGCATTATCTCTATTTTATTATCAACAGCATCTTCATCGTATTGTGTTTTTAATTGTGTAAGAATCTCCTCAATCTCTTGTATTTGTCTTTCTCTTTGGGCAAATGAAGGCATCCTGCTATTTGATAAAAATTCAAAACCATATCTATCTAAAGATGTAACTAAAGTTTTAAAATGTGTAAAATAATTTTGAGCATATGTTGCATTATTTGAATCTGAAATAAAATTTACTGTATGACTAACAAGAGAAGCTAAATTTGAATTTATCTCCTGTAAAGAAAAAAATGAAAGTGTATCTATTTTCCCATTATCTCGAACAGCTTCCAATAATGAAAGTTTTGTCAATATAATTAATAATTCATCTGAATTTGCATCAAAACTATAGCTTGGATTATACTGCTGATTTAAAAAAATATCTTTTATTTTTTCAATTTTTAAAGCATTTAAATTTTGAAAAATTGCTGTGATTAATTCTTGCTTTGTCATTCAAAAACCTTTTTAATCATTGATTTAATTGTTAAATTTTCAAGCTTATTGATAAGTGGAGAGTTATTTTCAATATAACTTTTAAGGTGAGCAACTTCGTTATAAATAACGCCCAAAAGATAATATATCTCTGGTATAGTGATCCCTTTATCGTCCGCAAAATCTAGTTTTTCTGGCGTACCATGTTTGGAAATAAATTCTATTTTTAAATCTGCTATGTTCAATTGGACAAAAATATTCTCTTCTATTTTTTTCCTCAAGGCGACACATACAGAAAAAGGGCAATATGATTCATCTTGAATATATTTTGTAACTTCATCCATTATGAAATTATTAAAAACACTTACATCACCCCATGTTTCTTTCAATGATAATGCTCTAAATTTTTCTCTAATATTAATTGTTTGATCATGATAATGAAGAAAATATTTGGATATTTCTTCTTTAATTGTTATATCTTCTCTTTTTTCAATCAGTTTTCTCATATTTGCATCAGTAATAATCACACTTGTATTTAAAAAATAGACTTTTCTATTTTTTTCTGAAAATGCATAGCTCTGAAAATAATATGGATTAAGATGTGTCAAGATAAGTGGATAAAACTTTTTGCCTTCTTCTTTCAGTTTATCAATAAACTGAGTTATATAATACTGAACTGCTATTAAGTTGGCATCGTCTAAATAATCGAATACTTCGTCTATAATCAATATGCAATTATTTTTAGAAAATTTATTTTTTGCTTGTTGTAGCAACGCTATAAAAGTTAAAACATCTCTTTGCCCATTTGAAATGTACTGAATCTTCGGTATTGACAAAATCAAACTACCATCTTTTTCTTGAGGCTTTACATCTTTCCAAGTAGCGTTAAAAAAACTAAAAATCTTTATATATCCTTCTTTCTCTAGTTCATATTTTTTGTATATACAAGTAGCTTTGAATTTAGGATTATCCTTTAAATATAAATTGCAAATCTGCAAAGCAATCAGATAACTATCAATTACATCAAAATTGAATGATTCATAACTTCCAACCAATTCAGCAATGTCAGAAAAATATTGTATGGATCGCAATTCATCTAGTTTATTAGTTTCTATCCATGACTTAATTTCTTCACCAGTGCCCATCTGTAAATTTACTGCATTTTTAAATGATGTAATTTTTCTTTGAACAGTCTGATTTCCAGCTCTATCTAAAACAACATATTTTTCAGATAATTGACTCATAAATTTTTTGTCATTAAAAATAAAACCTACGTTAGGCAAGATTTTACCATTAGAACCAAATTCATCTCGTTCACTAGTAACACTGTATTCTATATTGGCTCGTACGGGAATAGATTTAACTAGAGTTATCGGGGCAATTTCCATTGAGGCAACTGCTCTTGAAGCGCCCCCTGGAAATTTCATAGTTTTTGCTTTTGGCTCAACCTTACTATTAATAACAAAAATATCAAAAGTACCGCTTATTTGATTTGAATCTTTATCTGCTGTAAGTGTGTCCAAAGAACCATCTTCTTTTTTATACTCAATAGATAAAAATGGCTGATTTGATTCATTGTCTTGGTGGTAGTGATCTTTATCGAGTAACATTCTATTGGCATTCAAACAATTAAATGCTGCCGTTAATGAACTTTTCCCAAAACCATTTGGAGCAACTAAAATACTTGGTTTATTAGGAATAATGTCAAGTGAAAAACATCGTCGTTCGCCAAAACCTTTTACATTTTCGATACAAATAGTTTTAATCATTTCCTACCACTCCGCTGCCAGATACTTTTTCAACTGTCCAGCATTCAATACTTCATAGCTGATCATTTTTCTTTTTTGTAGTGGTGCTATGTTTTTACCTACGCCACTGTCTAGTTCTGGGTTGTAGCCCTCGGCTAGGAGGTCGTCAATTTTTGCTTTGTAGGTTTCTATCTCTCTGAGTTGTTTAAAAATGAGGTCTTTTTCATTTTGGGCTGAGGCGCTGTTGTCGTTGCTTAGGTCAAGTTGACGGTTTTGAAGGGCTCGTTCTCGATTTTCTATATAGACTGATTTTATCCTTAGTAGATTGTCTCTGCTCCATTTATAGATGCTTATCAAGCATTCAAATCCTCGGTACTCACCACTGCTGAGATGCCAGATAAATGGAGTTTTTGGTAAATACATAAAAAGATTGAGGTGGTCACTCAGTTCTTTAAAAAAGTTATTGAGTAAATAACTCCCTAGCTCTTTTCCTAAAAGGACATCAAAACTGCTTGTTTGTGCATCGCTAAAGCCTTTTTGATAGAACTTTTCATGCACTCTTTGAAGCAGTATCTGCTCACCTGCATTTGGCACCAAAGGAACGATGCCATCTTCATCTTCAGCTAATATCTCGCGAATCATATCGACTAAAAATTCTAGGGCTATGGTGTTCATGCGTTGTTTTGGGAGATTTTTGGACTCTTGGAACCAGTGCCAGACATTGATTGGATTGACCTCATGTTTGATGCAAAACTCTTCTAGGTCATTGTTGGCTTGATAGAGGCTCTCAAACGCTTTGATGATCTCTGCTTTTTTATCAGCATCAAATGCTTTTACATGTAAAGCGTTGATGTATGTTTGAGACAACGAGAGATCAAAGTTTTCTACAACATAGGACAGGTATGCTTCTTTGGCTTCAAGCTCTACATGTAAATCTCCCACGCTTTTCCCTTCTTTTTCTAGCACCATAGCTTTATCGCTCTCACTGAGTTCATAAACTTTAAAAATTTCTTCGTTGATGATGGCTTCATTGAGTAGCACTTCAGCTAAAAGATAATTTTCGTAGTTTAAGTACTCTAACAGGCGTTCTTTGAGGTTTGCATGAGCGCTTATGTAAAGTGGGTTTTGAGTGAAATTTGTCTCGGTAATGCTAAAAGAACAGAGATGCTTTTTGATTTCAATATTTATTTTGGCTAGGTTTGAGATGAGTTCTTCTTGTGGTTTTAGAGGTATTACGAAAGGGATTCGTTTCACATCCCCTATTTGTGTCTCCACTGTTGAATTTAGACATTCTAATATATAAAAAGATATTTTTGAATTTAAGACAGCAAGCGTATAATCAAGATTGACTTTTTGCTTATTTAAATTATTAAAAATGCATGACCCTTTTTTATCAAAAATTTGATTTTGAGGCAGCTTGCGAAAGGATACGCCTTTTGAAGATGTTGCAGAATATGTAATACCTTCTGAAAAATAAAAAGCTTTGTTATCAGTAGTAGCTAACAATTTACCATTATTTGTAAAATTTACCAATAGCCAATTGTTTCCAAACCATTTATTATAGTCACCACCCTTTTGGTACGGAACCCAATTTCTTTTATCTAAAACATAGTCTTTGGATATATTATTTGATTGCAATTCCCAATGGAATCGTAAAAATCTCAAATTATCACCTGTCATCAAACCTGTTGCAAGCTTCAAATAGTATTCAAAATTCTTAACTTTAAACTTCTCCCTAAACTCATCGCTAATCCAGTAGATAAATGGATAAGATTTGATGATTTTGAGTTTTTCTTGTGGCAATGTGTAATTGTGTTTATTTTCTTTACTCTCGCAGTAGTCACTATAGGCTTCTACAAAAACATCATATCTTTTCCCTTCATATATTTCATTGAGTTTAATGAATGATGAATCTTTTGTTTGCATATTTTTTTCAAGAACATACATCGCACTATCTACTCTTGCTGATGGATGAAACATACCCAAATAACCCCATTCAACAAAAAAGTCTATATGCGTTTTATCAAGCATGAAGGCTCGTACGTCTTCAAAAGTTTTGATGTACATGAAAGTTGGTGGATGCACTAAAGCCATTTTTCCATTCTTATTTGTCAATTCATGGCACCTCTTAATAAAAGTGGCATAAAGATTTGTATTGAACTTATAAGGCACTTTGTACTCTTTGTCGATAAACTCTTTGAGGTCTGCTCCAAAGTCACTGCTATCGGTGTATGGAGGATTAGCAGTAGCAATATCATACTGCATTGTGATGATCTCTAAGAATTTCATAGCATCAGCTGTCTTAGTCGAGAGAAAACTATGATTTTCATCTTGAGCATATTGTGCTACGGCAATTTTTAGATGATTGAAAAAACTTTTTTCAAAGGCTTTGTGCTCTTCTACGATGTGACTACTAAAGAGGTCTTTTGATTTGGTATCGATAGCGTCTATTTTCATGCGTAGTTTTTCACCAATTTTGACCAAAGATCCAAACTTATAAGCTTGTTGCAAGTCTGCCCATATCTCTTCGACGAGCTTTTGTTGTGCTATCTCAAGCTTTGAGCCCTCAAAGATATGCTTTACTTCGCTGTAAGGTGGTAAAAAGAAGTCACTTGAAACGACTGAAAAAGAGAGATTTTGGATGGTTCTGCGTCTTTTTTTGGCTTTGATGTAGAGTCCAAGTTGTGCTATCTGGATGGCTCTATCATCAAGGTCAATGCCATGAAGATTGTTTTCGATGATAAGCTTTGGTATCTCTTTTTTCTCGACATCAAGCCCATAATTGTCCATTTGATCTACGTAAAGTTCATAAAAAAGATCAAATGCATACAATAAGAAGTTACCACTTCCGCATGCTGGGTCGATAAGTTTTATCTCAGTGATAGGCTTAAGCTCTCTTGTGCGCTCTTTTGGGGCATTGGCTATTTTATATCTATCTTTGATGGTGGAGCTTGGATACATCTCAAGATACAGTTTGCCTAAAGCATTGTTGACTAAAAACTCGACTACCCATTTGGGTGTATAGACCTGAGATTGGAGAGAGACTTTGTCGTACTCTGTTTTATCACCACTGTCTTTAAATGCTTGTTTTTTAGAGGTATTGTAACTCTCATAGAGCCAGCCTAAAACATCATCACTCTGCCAAATATGGGTTTCTACTTGTGTATCTTTTTCTAGGGCATTAAACGCTGTGATGATTTCACCCAGTTCTATAACATGGGGTAAAAGTGCATAGGGGTGATTTTTGTGATAAAGTGGGAACTCTTCACCTAAGGTATTAAACGCGTGTTTGATGTATTCTCGTAAACCCTCTAACTCATGGGCACGCATAGAGGGATTTTCTTCTAACCATGCTTTATGCCCGAAGGATCTGTCTCCATGAATGGCATCTTTGGTGATGATAGGTGGAAATAATTCGTGCGCTTCCATAACTTTAATGGCAGCAATGCGGTTAAACAGTGTAAAAGTAAGTTCATCAAGCACTTTTTCTCTCGCATCTTTGTAAGAGCCCATCTCGCCTATGTGGTTTTGGATAATGAGATCTAGCTTGGCACGCTTTACATGTAAATCTTTAGAGATTTCATCTAGCTTGAGTTCCTTGGCAACACCAATACCAAGACCGGCAAATTGTTTGTCAAATGCTTTTTCGATGAGTGTGCGTATAAAATTTACATGATCGGTGAGTTTCATTTCACTATATCCTTGGTTATAAGTTTCACATTTTGAAGTTCTACAATAAAATCTTTATCATCTATGAGCCGTTCAGATAAGTTTTTATAAATTACTTTTATGGTTATCTTATCATCAAAAGCTTTTCCAATTTCGACATGTAATCTCTCTTCAATCCATTGTTTTAAAGCTTCATCTGTATTGCCTATGAGGGTTTGGTATTTTAAAAAAGTCATTGGGGGATTTTTTTTGAGTGTTTTAAAAAGGTAGTTGCTTAAAGTTTTAACAGTCTTTGCTTGCTCTGCCTTTAAAACAACTTTCGCATTTTCATATAAATCATCTATTTTTTCTTGTACTTGAGCGACATTTGTATCAAACTTTTCTTGAAGATTTGTGCTAAGAATAGTTCCATAACCTTTTATGGAAACCAAATAATTCTTTCTTAACTCTTTCACTAATGTGTCTATTTGAGAAGTGTATTTTTCTATCTTTTTTTTGTCGCCGATAATGTGCGCTTTACTTTCTAAAATTTTTTTGAGTTCTTCTGATCTGTCTTTATCGGATATTAACTCTTTTGGTATGGTAATTGTTCTATTTTTGATATTTATACCACGCACTTCTAGTTCAACAAAAACCATATTAAAGGATTGAATTTTTTTAAAAGATGCTTGTTGCTCAATAAGTATAGATTCACTTTTTGCTGCTTCAACATCTTCTTGAGTTAGAAGATTTTTTCCTATTTCAGGCTTTTCTTCTTCAGATACATTTGTTTGTACCATATGAGCCTCGATTAACTTCATGAGAGTTTGGGCTTCTTGGGCAGATGGTTTAAAAGCATTTGTGGCTACGCTGTTTATTTGAAGTGGAGAAAAAACAATCAGTACATCATCAACCATTAGAACACCCATGCCTAGATTGTCATCGCATCTTAGAACAACTCCTGCTGATAAAAGAAGTTGCAATGACTTTGCATGCTCTGATGTTCTATTGCCTAGAGTATCATTTTTTGACACGATAACATGAATATTTTTTATGTTACTAGCAAGAATAGCTTTTGTAACATTTTCACCCAAAGATGGAATAGCCAGTACAATTTGCTTTTGCGCTGATTCTATAAAAGCAATAATTTCTTTTGCTCCTAGGCTTTTGAAATAGCTATTAAAAATGTTTTGATCCATATGAAACTTTCATGATTTTATTTATCTAATTTTAAACAAATACAAAAACTCTTAAATTACATCACGCTGTAAATAGTATGGAGTTAATGTACATATAAGACTACTCCACCATAACTTCTATCTCATCATCATCACTCTGTCCTACTAATGCTCGCAATTGTTGAGAGAGAAGCTCTTTGTATTCTCGTATACTTATCACTTTTTTAGGCATTTTGAATGCAATTTTTTTAAGCACTGGTATTGTTTGTGTTGGTGTCGATGGAGTTGTTTCCCCAATCACAGGTGCTGGTGTTGGCTTAGGTGCTTCTACTCGAATAAAATTGCCACTAAGAAAAAAAAGTTCACTCTCTTTTGTTGGGCCAAGATCAATGTAGTTAAGTACATCACAAAGTGAATAGCCGCATCGTTTACATGTAATATCAAAGTCTAAGTCTATATCCTCTGGTTTTACTATCTTGCTTTTGACATACTCTGTTATCACGCTGAGTTTGAACTGGTTATTTTTGTTTGGATCTTGTGGATAAGTGCTAAGTTCTTTGTGTGCAGATTCAACTTTGATCAAAAGAGATGCGTAAAGACTATTCATTGTTTCAATATTGTTTTTCAAAAGTTTAAAATACTCATCTTTAGCTTCTTGTGAGAGCGAGAGCAATGTGGTAACATTTTTAACAATATCTTCTTTGAAAAGCATTTCAAATTTTTCTTTACAATCGCTAATTTTTACATTTGATTTATGGGCTTTTGAGAGCTCATTTTCCAATTGCACTAAAAAATCTCGGCGTTGCTTAATGGTTGAAAAATTATTTTTAATGAATCGTTGTGTTTTTAAAATATGCCCTATCGCTTGGGTAAATGCAACTTGGTGCTCAAGAAAATGCGTCACTTTATCGATGTAATTGGCTTCTGTTGTTTTTGAAGTATATTCTTGTAAAATAGCCTTTTGCTCTAAAGTGGCGCTAAAAAGCTTATCAAAGTCTGCAACACTCTCTTTTAGGGTATTGATTGCAGCTAAAAAATAGTCACTTAGAATTTTAATGGCATCTGCTAGATCAAAATCACTGGAGTTATAGCCTACTTTTTTACTCGTATGCTCTTCGTAGTCTAACTCTTGAAGCGTTTGAACTAATTTTGTTTTTTGCGCAGCGCTAAGTGTTTCAGAGATAGACTTAAATGAGGCATTTCTAAACTTCGTTGTATTGATAAAAGCATCATGCGATGCTCTGTCTTGATGCGAAAAATAATCCGTTGCATTGAGCCTAACAACTAATCTTCCTGCACGAAATAGAACAGCTAGCGTTGTAGCAATTGTTCCAAAACCGTATCCCCATGGAGCGCCACTCAAATCTATCTCCAAAGATTTACCATCTGTATAGTTTCTGATTTTTGCAGATACCTCTTCAACGACTTTAAGGCTACCCCCGATAAAATTTCCATTGGTATCGAAAAATTTAAAATCATCTCCTTGAAAATTACGGTGAAGCTTGTCATTGGAATTTTCACTAAAAAGCCTTGGAATAATACTTTCCGATAAACTCGCACCTAATCGTCTGGTGTAGATATTTTTAACAAGTTTTTTTTGAATCTCATTAATCGAAGATTTGAAACTTTCTTTGTTTAGTATGCTATCTTCATAGAGGTAAATCACCGTTCCTTCAAGACATGCCGTTTCTATGAGAGAGAGTAAGTATTTCTCTTTTTCTTCCTTCATGCTTGAAAATTCTCGAATGATCGTTGCGATATCTTTGTCACTATCTGTTGCATACTTTTCAATCATCGTAGAATAGCGTCTAATTTCGCCAATGAGTTTATCTATCTCTTCAAATGTATTGTTTTGAGGAATAAGGGTAATGAGTTCTTTTGTGTGTTGTGTATGGCGCTTAGTCTCTTCAATAAAATCTTCTCGTTTAGCCTGCATATTAAATGGGCTATAAACGCTTAGTCTTAGATTCTTGTTGGAAGATGTCTTAATGTCATCATCAGTATCTGTTAAAATATTAAAATTGTATGAGGTGCCATCATCATTAACACTTGCAATCCCATTAAAAAAAGATAGTTTTTTAAGATAACTCGTGTAATCTCTCTTTTTTAAATAAAGCTCGCTTGTATAATTATTCATCTCATCAAGTAGTCTACTCTCCAAATCAGAAGTGATTTTGTAAGTATTGTTAGAGTACAAAAGCACTTTGGCATCGACTAAAATAGTAAGAGCTTCTTCAATGAGTGGTTTTAGAGTGTAATAGGAGTTTAAATCGGACATATAGCCTTTGGTAATATTCTCAAGTGTTGCCAAAGCCAGATCCGCTGAATTGTTTAAAAAATGGATGGTTTTCATTAAGTTAACGCCATCAATGGTTGATTTGTCTTGAAGTATTTTTTTAGCAGTGTCGTATTTCAAACCCAGTGCTGTAGGTGGATTCATTTGCGCTTCATTACATAAGTCATAAAATGTTGAAAAGTTATAAAGCTCTTTATTTTTAAGATGCTTTTTGAGTACATTAAAGGTTGTAAAAATAACACCGCGCGCTGCAATTTGAGAAGCAACAAGCGCATTAGAGTTAAAAAGAAATTTTTGCAATA
>SAAR01000439.1 GCA_009916335.1 Erysipelotrichia bacterium
AAAGACTTTGCTACTAGATACCGCTCGAAAACGAAAATGGTGGAACTTTTTAAAAAAATAAAACCACTTTAAGGACTAAATCCCCTTAGTGTCAGGTATGGTGCAATTAGCCGATACCTGTTTGACGTTTTGCTGTCCTACTTTTTCAGTAGGTGTGCAAACCTCAAACCAAAATAAAAACCCCCTTCGACTTTCGTCAGGGGGCAATTTTTTTATTAATCATAAGTAATCTGAATACCAAAAGGAGAAATTCTATAATTTTTACTTCGATAATGAATATGAACATAAGATAAACCGTTCTCTTTTATATTGACGATTTACGACGATTACAGTCACGGCAAAGCAACTGTAGATTATCTAAATCAGTCTTGCCACCTTTTGACCACGGTGTAATATGGTCTGCTTCCATTTCATTAATCTCCCAATATTTAGGTTCACCGTTTTCACCTTCATGACGGTGTGGACATTCTAAATTATTACAAATGCCACTCTGTTCTTCATAAGCTTTCCGCTTCTGAGCAGAGGTGAAAGTACGAAGGTTTAAATGTTTTTCATCACTATCGAATAAATAGGAGTAAATACCTTTTTTAGCTTTCACTTCATCATCCATCATCAATGTCTTAACTTGGACTTCAAGCTCAGCTGGATCTAATTCATTAAGTAAATCTTTATAATCGTTATAAAGAAGGCCCCACTCAACACCTTTCATCTCCCGACGATAATTAGGGAATAATTGCTGTACCCAGTTCATCACTCTGAAAAAATATAACCAAAGCTCACGTGCATCATCATCATTTTGGTGTTCTGCCATGTAACGAGTTATATCTGATTTCCCATAATCATCAGTTGATTTCCATCCAATAGCTGTTTCCAAATAATCCTGACGATTACGAGACCCTGTTAGATATTCCGAAAAACTATCAACTGGTGCACCATTTTTAGAAAAATAAGTTTTAGCGTCTGAAAGCCAGGGACCAGTATAAGAGGCATTTCGAAGCTCTTGGTTAGTCAATGGCTCGCCTTGAACGTTAATACGTTCAAACCACTCTAGTTTCTCTCTTTCAGTTCCTTTACAAATATAGACATCAAGTTCATAATTATTGATTAAATCTTTTTCATCCTTAGTTAAGTTATGAAAATAGTGTGGGCTGTTATCTTCACCCAATGGAATTGAAAAATCGCCTGTTGCATACTTACAAATAGATATAATCCGTTGCTGCCCATCAAGTACCTCATAATGTTCCGAATCATTAATTGAATTATCAACCCAATAAATTATTCCTAACGGAAACCCGTTAATTACGGAATCAATTACTGCTTGTTGTTTTTTTGGAGCATAAACAAATTCACGTTGATAAGGTGGTCTAATATCAAGATTACCTCCCAACCCTTCAACCCCTTCATTTCCTTTGTCAACATAACCTAAAGTCAAGTCACAAATAGAATATGATTGTTTTATAATTTCCATAAATTAATTCCCACCTTAAATTTTATAAACCTAAAATTTCTTGTTTTGTAATTGGATTCTTATTCTTAATAAAAAGACGTTTATATTTTCGTTTTCCATCAACCACAGATTGCGCAAACTTACTATCGGAATCCCATAGACCACTAGAGAATCCTTTGCCTTCACTTTCAGTAGCTCCTATAATCTCGAATTGATCAGGGTTATATTTACCTAAAAATGTAATAGGTACACCCATAGCGCCTTCATAGTCCATAGGAATATTTACTACACGACTAACTTCAATCGCATTATAATTATCGTAATAAGGATAATCCTTTTCATTAGATTCATAAAATTTGGTTAATATAAGCTCTTCATGACGTTGTTTATGCTCCATATTGGTATACCAACATGTGGTCCCAATAGTTTGATATCTATTTCCTTTTTCATCAATTTTTTGACCCGTTTTGTCTGGAGCATCTTTAGGTACTCTAAACCACATAGAGCCACTACCATTCCTAGAAACTCCCCACCACAACTTATTATTTTTAATTAATGGGAATACATCTTGATAAGTTACAGCATTTAAATTTCCTAGAATAATGAATTGTTTTTCGTATTCAACAAGAGTGGCTAAGTACTCACGCCAAAGAGAAAATGGAGGATTTGTAATAACGATATCCGCTTCTTCTAAAAGTTCTAGACAATCTTTAGACCTAAAATCACCATCACCACTTAAAAGCTTTTTTGTCACCTTTTCATCATTTGTTCCTGCTTGAGCGTCATAACGTAACATGTAAGCAGGACTTTCCTCATTTTCATAAACATAATGTGTAGAGATCAAACCTTTTAATCCTAAAAAGTCAAAGTTCAAAGAAAAATATTTCCAGAAATTTGATTCTTCTGGATCATCGCAATTTAAAAAAATTGTTTTACCTTGAAACTGATCCCTGTAATAGACCATCTCTGTTTCAATGTCTTCCAGAAGAGTGTAAAATTCATCATTTTTATCTGCCTTTGCTAATCCTAGAGCAGTATTTGTCTTTCCAGTAGCCATTCCAAAACACCTTTCTATTTAACTTTCTTAGTCTTTTAGCCAATCTGTAATTCGGTTCTGTTGCAAAGTTTTCTGATAAGTCTATTTTAGTGTAAAATGAATAAAAATGACAGC
>SAAR01000440.1 GCA_009916335.1 Erysipelotrichia bacterium
AAGATGAACGAAGTACTAATACTTGGGATGATGACGAAGAGTAATTAAGTGATTCTTAAGAACCGTGTCGTGTTTTGTACCTCTGTGTCAAAGTACCCATAGGCTTCAAAGTACTCAGCAATATCCACAGCTGTTATTCTGGAAATATCCAAAGGATGTACGTTTTCTTCATAAATCTTCATACTTCCAAGTTCTAATGCACTTAGTTTATTGCCATAGACACAGCCCGTATCAATGCCATAGAGATTATCTTTTATAAAGACATCGTCAAAGGTTTCATGCCCAAAGATATTGATAAATGGGTACTGCTCATACCCCTCTTCAAAATCATGGCCCCATTCTTCAATGTCTTTGACACGATTGACTAAAAAAGAGTGCTTTTTCTCCGCAACATCTCTTCGCTCAAAATAGGGGAGGGCAAAGGCATGGGTTAGAAAATAGCTATCTTTGATCAGATACAAGGGCAGTTGATCCATCCACGTAAGATGCTTTTCTAGAACATCATGTGCATTTTTATAGGAGCGTAGCGTCTCTTTGCCTCCCATGTAGGATTGGTCTATCCATCGGTTTGGCTTACAAGAGAGTGCTAGATCAATGGAATCGAGCATATAACTTTCGTGATTTCCAAGCAGTGATGTATAGTTGTGCTGCATCACTAAGTCAATGACCTCTTTCGAGTAATTTCCTCTGTCACACAAATCGCCAATGAAGATGATCTGCGAATTTTTTGGTAGTTGGTTTAATAGTTTTTTGAGTGTAAAGTAACACCCATGAACATCGCCAATGATGATAGTTCCCAAATTAATTATCCTATGGTTTCAAAATGCAACGATATCATGCTCATAGATGATCACTTTTTGGCATCAGTCGATTTTTGAGCACAAAAAGTCCAACAACAGCGATACCTGCTATCAAACCAAGTATAAATTCACCCACCATGGAGTTTAACAAAGGATAATGGTGCAAAAACGTGAGGTTATGGGTAAAAATGCCTCCTGCAACGAGTAGCATGGCAATGACTCCAATGATACTTAATGCTTGAATCATTTTAGGCAATAAGGCTATTAAAAGATTTCCTATTTTTTGGATAAACACATTGCTCTTTTTAAGCAAATAGAGTCCAAAATCATCCATACGCACCAACAGTGCCACTAAACCATAGACTCCAATGGTAGCCAACACTGCAATCAAAGAGGTCACAACAATGCGAGTAAGCAGGGGTGATTCACTCACTGTTCCAAGGGCTAAAATGATAATTTCAATGGAGAGTATAAAATCGGTGGTAATGGCTTGCTTGATCTTCTCTTTTTCACTACTTTGATTGATGGTTCCATGAGGTTTTGAGGCTTTCTCAGGCTTGTGCCAAAGATGCATGAGCGTATGTAAAACCTTTTCAGCTCCTTCATAGCTAAGATAGAGTGCACCAAAGAGTAAAATAGGTCCTATCATCCAAGGGGCAAAGGCTGAGAGTAGCAAGGCTAAAGGAAGAATAATGACTTTATTGAGTAACGAACCTTTGGCAATGGCCCATAGTACTGGCAATTCTCGATCACTGGCAAAATGAGCAGACATATTGGCATTGACCGCTAAATCATCACCTAAGATACCTGCCGTTTTTTTCGCAGCCATTTTACTCATAATAGCAACATCATCCAATGTTGCTGCTACATCATCTAAAATGGCAAACAGCCCTCCGATGTTCATTGCTCCTCCTTAATCTTAAAGGGATTATTATAGCTAAAAATCTTTTTCTACAGATTCGGAACTCTTTATATTATAGACGCTATTCGGCTATAGTAACCTCTAGGAGTAAGCCATGCAAGAGACACAAGCACTGAATCTTTTAGATATCCCCAGAAGCACATTTAAAGAGTAGAGTAATCCAGCTCATAAAAACATAGAGATTTTTAAACTCTTCTCAAAAAAAAGCTATGCCAAATTAACATCACGCTAGAAGGTGGCGTTTGCTAAAATTGTGCGTGAATGTGAAGAGGGTGATATACAAGAGCTCTTTGATGTCAATGTTGTTTCCAAAGATCTATTCTTTCATCTTTTAGGCACTTCACCTTTAGCCCCATTATCAAATGTGCTATAATGACAACAGAATAAGTGTTGATTTTATAAAGGAGGTTTCCTATGGTTAATATTGAAAAAGTAAAACATGAAATTGTAGAACGCCTTAAACCATTAAACCCTGATAAAATCATTCTTTTTGGATCATATGCATATTGTACACCTACTGAAAATAGTGATATTGATATATGTATAGTAGAAGCCAATGTAGTATCTAAATCACAAGAAAAATCAAAAATTCGTACTTTGCTTAAAGATATTAAAATGGCTAAAGATATCTTAGTTGAGCAAAGTGATGATTTTGAAAAACACAGCAGTGAACTTTGGATTAATACTGCTTTGTACGATGCAGCGCATAAAGGAATCGTGCTTTATGCAAAAAAGTGATATCAAAAATTTTTATATCAATACACGTTACAATAGTTTCAAAATACATAGTAATTTTTAAAGGAGGTTGTGGTGTCTATTGTTGAAGAAGCCCTTACTCTTAAACCCATTGAACGACTGCATTTAGTAGATGAACTGTTATTAAGCCTTGATATTC
>SAAR01000063.1 GCA_009916335.1 Erysipelotrichia bacterium
ATTATATAACATTTCTGTTTTTTTTAAAGGGAAAGATATAAAAAATCCCGACATAATCGGAATTTTCAATCATAACGGAATTTTCACTTAAAATTGAGCTCTTTTTCATTTTATACATCAAACAAAGAAAATTGACGATATAAATCAGCAGAAAAAATACTTAAATCATCATTATCTACACTAGCCTCAATCTGACCATTTAAATACCTTTGCATATTTTGATGATTCAATAATAATGGTGTTCGATGATGAAGCTTACACATTTCTTTTTCTGCTTCTCCTGTTAAAATCACAAGGCGATCACAATCATATAAACCTGCTAAATAGATCATTTCTTCCCCTTGTTTACCAATTTTGTATTTATGCTTTTGCCCATCTTGTTTTTGCCATTCAAAAAAATAATTGCAGGGTATCACACAACGATTGTGCAACATCTTTTGAAACGTTATTTTTTCTTTTATCGTTTCCCTACGAGCATTAATGATAAGTTTATGATTCATTTCAATACCCCAAGTAAACACTTTAGGGACTATTTGATTTTTCTCATTCAGTAGTGCTAATACTTCTTGGGAAGGAAAAATTTCACCTTGTTCAAATTGAAAAAACGAAAATTGCGTAAGCAAATTTTGAATATATTTTCCTTCTTTTGATTCATCAATGACAAAATAATATCTTCCACACATATAAAAGACCCCTTTATACTAAAGGAACAATGCTCATAATGATTCCTGCGATAATCGCCGTTAAAAATAAAATCGTTGCAATTTGTACAATTTCTTTTTTTGATGCTTGATAACGAAGTAAAACAATAAATCCTAATCCTGCATTCGTAATTAATCCTGCAAACAAAGAAGCAAAGCTGACAGTATGGGCAACGTACAATTGCGTCAATACGACACTCGCAGCACAATTAGGAATAAAACCAAATAGAGCCGCTAAAATAGGTTGAAAGACTGAGTTAGTTAACAACATTTTTTCCAATGTTGCTTCTCCTATTGTTGCGATTAACACATTTAAGATAAGTGTTGTCAAAAATAGAAATGCAAAAATTTTAATAGAACGCAGCAAAGCACTGACTGGCATTGTATATTGTGTATAACAACAAGGGCAAGCACTTTCACTAGCAATTTCTTCCTCTTCTTCTATATCTTCCTCTTCCATATCTGCAAATAAATGCAACTGTTGTTTTCTCAACAATATTTTATCGACAAAATAACCGACAACTATTGCCAGTACCACTTTTCCGATAATAATATACAATAATGAAGAATACAATTCTGGGTTTGCTAATAAAATAGGAATCGCTTCGTCACTTGTGGCAATGAACACAGCCAGTAAAGTTCCCATTGTAATATTTTTACCCATAAACAACATTGCTGCAATAATGCTAAAACCACATTGCGGAATCACCCCAACAAGTGCTCCTACTAAGGGTCCATATTTTTGTAAAGCTAAAAACACTTTATCATCTTGACTATCCTTACGATCAAAATACTCAATCACAAGATATGCCAAAAATAATAGAGGCAACATTAAAATCGTATCATGTAATGTATCTTCTAATATTTCCATAACCATATGATTCCCTCCTTACTTATTTTTTATTCACACCTTTACTATTCTTACACACTTTTTAACTTTTTGCATGTATAACGCATAAAAAAACATCTAAAAGATGTTATTTTGTATATTGCTTGTATATGAATGTATAATAGCACATCATGATGAGTAGTCCACCAATAACTACGAGTAGGTAAATAATAATAAACATTTCCTTGGAAATAAATAGAGCAATAAAACCTACCAATCCGATACATATAGCATAGATTATAAACATGATCCCACATTTTCGATTATATGCTTTCACATTTGTAAACGTTGCTTTCTCTATTTTCTCATTACTGCCTGCCCAAAAACACACAGGTGTTTTTCTTTTCAATGCAAATATACCAATACTAATAAATATAACAGCACAAAAAACATGTATAAACCAGTAAATTATGACTCCTGCAAGATTCATCATTTCCTCCTATGTATATAAATAAAAGACGAGATTAATTATCCATCTCATCTTTTGTGTGTAGTCAAATCTGATCCAACTGATTAGAATATCTTTAACCAATCCCTCCTTCATAGATATTCATTACATATTAATATATGTGTAATCATTTTGGTACTTTTATCATATACATAAATATACCTTTTAGCAAGTTTATGGAATTATTGGTATATATACTGGAATTTTTTGTATTGTATCCACCATTTTCTTAAAATTTATGTTTTTCTATTTCCTTCATCTTCTCTTTAAAATGTATTAAAATGATGATATTTTCTACCAACTATTTCATTATATATTGTAAACATTCCTTTTACACTTCAATTTAAACGTGTTTTGATTTTTAAAGGTTATCTTACTTACTACAATGCCTTTTACTTATTTACATCTTTTTGGCTTTATACCACCCTACACTACTCTACATCATAGAGATTGTATAGCTATGTTATTTTAGATTATTGAATGTTTGTCTTTGCATATATATAGTTTTGTTTATTGTACAATCTAGTTTGCTTGCGAATATAAGCAATAACATTGCAACGATCATTTCTGTTTCAGTATGATAACAAGAGAAGATATCGTTAATACTATATACATTACAATCATACATAAAATTGAATTCAATACAGATGATGAATGCGTATTCTGAATTGTAAAATAGAAACAACTTAATAAAGGTATATTAATTAAGCTTGATAATAATACAATTTCAGCTATTTTAACCTTTTTCATAAATGATCACTATTTATTCTCCTT
Source organism: Erysipelotrichia bacterium (assembly GCA_009916335.1). Next base: position 2,813 of record SAAR01000063.1, read on the forward strand.
TCCTTATTTCTAATTACTTATTAAATATTTCATTTTATAGTAATTATCCCTCCTTCATAGATATTCATTACATATTAATATATGTATAACTTTTTAGCATCTTTATTGTATAAATATGTTTTTCATATGAAAAGTTTATGGAATTATTGGTATATATACTGGAATTTTTTGTATTGTATCCACCATCTACTTAAAATTTATGTTTTTCTATTTCCTTCCTCTTCTCTTTAAAGTAATGATATTTTCTACCAACTATTTCATTATATATTGTAAACATTCCTTTTCCCCTCCATGAAAGCATAAAAAAACCCCACAATTGAGTGGGGTAAATCCATTATTTTACAAACTGGATAATTGCCATTGGAGCGTTATCTCCACGACGGTTTCTAGTCTTAACTACTCTTGTATATCCACCATTGCGTTCTGCATACATTGGTGCAATTTCATCGAATAATTTTTTTACTGCGTCATTACCTCTAACGTAAGCTGCCACTTGACGACGTGCGTGTAAATCTCCACGTTTACCTAAAGCAACTAATTTTTCCACAACAGAACTTACTTCTTTTGCTTTCATTTCAGTTGTTTCAAGACTACCATTCATAATGACAGATGTAGCCAAGTTACGCAACATAGCTTTACGGTGATCAGCTGTACGACCTAATTTACGATTCCACATAGGTTAAATCCTCCTTTACTTCTATTCATAAGATTTGAAGCTTAGCCCCAAATCATAAATTTTGTCTTTTACTTCTTTTAATGATTTCTTACCTAAATTTCTTACTCTCATCATTTCATCTTCTGTTTTCTGAGTCAGTTCTTCTACTGTCTGAATACCTGCACGTTTTAAACAGTTGTATGAACGAACAGATAAATCTAAGTCTTCAATCATCATTACTAGTCCTTTATTAACCACTTCCCCTTGGACTTCTTTCATAACAGATTCCATGTCATTTACCATGTCATGTACACTTGTTAATAATTCCAAGTGGTCGATTAATATTTTAGAACCTAATGCAACAGATTCTTGAAAAGTAATTGACCCATCTGTCCAAATTTCCATTGTCAATTTATCATAAGAAGCGTCCTGACCTACTCGAGCAGGTTCCGTATTATATGATACTCTTTCAATTGGTGTATAGATAGAGTCAGTATAAATTGTTCCTAATGGCTGATTAGCACCTTGGAATTGTTGTTTATTCTGATCAGCACTTACATACCCTCTACCAGATTTCGCCTGCAATTCCATTTCTAATGTAGCCCCTTCTTCAAGTGTACAAATATAGAAATCTTTATTTAATACTTCCACTCCATCAGGACAGATAATATCCTGAGCTAAAACAGTTCCTGGCCCTGTTTTAGAAATTCTTAATGTATGAATTTCATCATCATCAATTTTTAAGATTAAGTTTTTAATATTTAAAATAATTGATGTAACGTCTTCTTTGATTCCTGGAATAGAAGTGAATTCGTGAAATACACCTTCTACTTTAATAGAGAATACTGCTCCTCCAGGTAATGAAGATAATAAGACACGTCTTAATGCATTTCCTATCGTAGTCCCAAATCCTCTTTCTAGAGGTTCAATAACAAACTTCCCGTAATTCTCAGAATCTACAAATTCTTTTACTTCAAATTGTGCACGTTCAAATTTCTGCATATTGTCTATTACCCTCCTCAATTAAGGTTAAAATTAACCACGTGGTCGTTTTGGTGGACGACATCCATTATGAGGAATAGGTGTTACATCGTTGATTAATGTAATTTCTAATCCTGCAATCTGTAAAGCTCTAACCGCTGCTTCACGTCCAGGTCCTGGACCTTTCACGCTTACTGCTACTGTTTTCATACCGTGTTCAATTGCTGCTTTACCTGCTGCTTCTCCAGCCATCTGTGCGGCAAATGGTGTAGATTTACGAGATCCTTTAAAACCTAAAGCCCCTGCACTTGACCAAGCGATAGCGTTTCCGCTTTCATCAGTAATAGTCACGATTGTGTTATTAAATGTTGAGTGAATGTGTGCGCAACCTTTCGCAATATTCTTCTTAATACGACGTTTACGAACAACCTTTTTAGCTTTTGCCATTCTAATTTCCTCCTATCGTCCTATTTCTTCTTACCTGCCACTGTACGCACTGGACCTTTGCGTGTACGAGCATTTGTTTTTGTACGCTGACCTCTAACTGGTAATCCTCTTCTATGACGGATTCCACGGTAACTAGCGATTTCCATTAAACGTTTAATGTTTAACTGTGTTTCACGACGTAAATCACCTTCAACTTTAATGTTGTCGATTTCCTTACGGATCGCATTTAATTGTTCTTCGCTTAAGTCTTTAACACGAATATCTTCGCTGACACCAGCTGCTTTTAATACTTTTTCAGACGTTGTACGTCCAATTCCATATACATATGTTAATGAGACAACAACACGTTTATCACGTGGAATGTCTACTCCTGCTATACGAGCCATATCAATTACTCCTCTCTAATTATCCTTGTCTTTGTTTGTGTTTTGGGTTTTCACAAATTACCATAACACGGCCTTTTCTTTTAATGATTCGGCATTTATCACAAATTGGTTTGACTGATGGTCTTACTTTCATGTGTATTTCCTCCTGTGTTCCGTTTACTTATGACGGAATGTAATACGCCCACGTGTTAAATCGTATGGTGAAATTTCTAAAGTTACACGGTCACCTGGTAAAATGCGAATGTAGTGCATACGGATTTTACCAGAAACGTGAGCAATGACTTCGTGTCCATTCTCTAGTTTCACTTTAAACTGAGCATTTGGAAGTGTATCAGTTACAATTCCATCCAGTTCCATAACGTCCTGTTTTGACATTATTGAGCTTCCTCCTTATCATGTATTGTCGTTAATATTTCACAGCCATCTTTTCTAATCACAACACTGTGTTCAAAATGAGCAGCAAGACTTTTATCTTTTGTTACAACTGTCCATTCATCTGCTAATACTTTGGTTTGTGGTTTACCTGCATGAACCATTGGTTCAATCGCTAAACACATTCCTTCCTTTAGCAACACACCTTTCCCTGCTTTTCCAAAGTTAGGTACGGTTGGATCTTCATGCACTTGTGTACCAATCCCATGTCCTGCATAGTCTTGAGGAATGGAGAAACCATGTTTGTATACATAAGTTTCAATCGCATGTGAAATATCAGTTAATCGATTCCCTGCTTTTGCCATTTTCAATCCTTCATATAAAGATTGCTCACTCACTTCCATGAGCTTTTGTGCTTCTTCGCTAATGTTTCCAACAGCGTATGTCCAAGCAGAATCGCCATGATACCCATGATAGCAAGCCCCAATATCGACAGAAACAATATCTCCATCTTTTAATATTGTGGTAGCACTTGGTATACCATGTACTAATACATTATTGACAGAAATACAGCAAGCATTCGGAAAACCATATAATCCTTTAAATGATGGCGTTGCCCCATTCTCTACGATTGTTTTCTCACAAATGCTATCCAACTCTAAAGTAGATAAACCAGGTTTGATTGCTGCCTTGGCTGCTTGATGTGCCAATGCAACAATTTCTCCTGCTCTTGCCATATACTTTATCTCTCTATCAGATTTGCAAGTAATCATTACTTGCTCTCCTCAATTGCTTTTAAAGTATCTTCCCATACCTTTTCCGCTTTTTGATCAGCGTTGATAACTACTAATAATCCTTTTTCTTTATAGTAATCAAGTACAGGTTCTGTATTATTGGAATACTCCTCTAATCTTACGCTTAGACTTTCCATTGTATCATCTTTACGCTGATACAATTTTCCACCACACTGATCGCAAATTCCTTCTTTTTTGGAAGGTTTGTTACTTGTATGATAGATTTCACCACAATCACTGCATAATCTTCTACCAGTGATTCTTTCAGCTAATTTTTCAAAAGGAATTTCCAAAGTAATTACTTTGTCGATTTCAAGATCGCTTCCTTTCACTAATTCATCAAATGCTTTTGCTTGCGCTAAGTTTCTAGGATACCCATCTAATAAATATCCTTTTGATGTATCCTGTTTTTCCAAGAAACTTTTGACCATTGGGTTTGTTACTTCATCTGGAACAAGTAGTCCTTTATCCATATACGCTTTTGCGGATAATCCAAGTTCAGTTTGTTTGCCAATTTCACTACGGAATATATCTCCTGTAGAAATGTGTAACAGCGAGAACTTTTCAACTATTTTTGCAGACATCGTACCTTTACCAGCACCAGGTCCTCCCATAATTAAAATGTTCATATATCTTATCTCCCAAGACCCATAAATCCTTGGTAGGATTTTTGTGTGATCTTTCCTTTAATCTGTGCTGTTGTTTCCATCGCTACCCCAACAACAATGATTAATCCTGTACCACCCATACGAATCGAATTAGGTAATTCAGGTATTAACAGTGGAGCAATATGCGGTAAGATGGCAATAATCGCAAGCGAAATTGCCCCTAGCACAGTAATTCTACTTAATACTTTATTTACATATTCTTTTGTTTCTTTTCCAGGTCTAATTCCTGGGATATACGTTCCTGATTTTGATAAGTTTTCAGCAATCTTTTCTGGATCAACTGTCAACTTTGTATAAAAGAAAGTGAACAGAATAATCAGCACTACATAGATTGTTAAACTTACCCCTGATTGCATACTCATTAAATCAGATAGTGTATTTGTCCAACCACTTGCTTCTAGCCAGCCTTGATTAATACAAATCTGAATAATCTGTAATGGTGCCATCATAATTGCTGATGCAAAAATGACAGGAATCACACTTGCAGAATTAATTTTTAACGGTAAGTATGTCATATCTCTATTTTTAGTCTGCACAGTACTAGAAGTATATTGAATAGGAATCTTACGAACCGCTGTCTGTACAAAGACAACTAAGACAATGATTAATAAGTAAATTAATACAAAGCCTGAAAAAGTAAGGATTCCACTAAATAATGCACTTCCTGTTGCACCTGCTGTTAAAGATTTGAACGCTTCCGTAAACTGATAAGGAATTTCAGCTACAATTCCTGCGAAAATGATCATAGAAACACCATTCCCAATTCCATGCATAGAAATTCGATCTGCAATCCACAATAGGAACATGGTTCCAGCAGTAAACACTGTTGTTACATACAGATACCCAGCAAAATTGTTATTTACTAATAGTTGTGTATCCCCTGACTCTAAAGCCATCGTCATTGTATATGCTTGTACCACACATAAGATCAAAGATAAATAACGTGTGTATTTATCTAATTTCTTTTTCCCTGTTTGACCGCTTTTTGCTAGTTCACTTAAATGAGGAATTACATCCATTGATAACAACTGGATAATAATGGAAGCTGTAATATAAGGAGTAATCCCAAGAGCGAAGATAGACATTTTATCCATTGCTCCACCACCCAATAAGTTCATCATACTGATTAAACCGTTTGCTTCTGATATTCCATCTGTATTAATATTAGGTGCTGGAATCTGTGCACCTAAACGGAAAATAAACAGCATTGCCAGAGTAAAGAGAATACGATTACGCATCTCCTTATTCTTGAAAACGCTTGTTAGCGTGGCGAACATGTTAGATAACCTCTACTTTTCCGCCAGCTTTTTCGATTACAGCAACTGCTGATTTAGAGAATTTGTTAGCTTTTACAACTAATTTCTTTTCTAACTCACCTTGTCCTAAAATCTTAATTCCATCTAATTCTTTTCTTACTAATCCTGTTTCGATTAATAATTCTGGAGTTACTTCTACTCCGTTGTCAAATTTGTTTAATGATTCTACATTAACAATTGCATATTCTTTTCTAGTAAAGTTAGTGAATCCACGTTTTGGTAAACGTCTAGCAAGTGGTGTTTGCCCACCTTCAAAACCTAAACGAACTCCTCCACCTGAACGAGCGTTCTGTCCTTTGTGTCCTTTACCAGCCGTTTTTCCAGTTCCAGAAGCATGTCCACGTCCAATACGTTTTCTGCTTTTTCTAGCACCTTCAGTATATTTCATTTCATGTAATTTCATCTATATACCCTCCTAACCGCGGATTTCTTCCGGTTTTTTACCGCGAAGTTTGGCAATATCTTCAACTGTTTTAAGCTCTTGTAAAGCCGTAATAGTTGCACGCACCATGTTGATTGGAGTACGAGAACCTAAACATTTAGATAACACATCTTTTACTCCAGCAACTTCTAGAACGTCACGAACAGCACCACCAGCGATAACTCCAGTACCTTCTGAAGCAGGTCTTAAGAAGACAGAACCAGCTCCATATTTTCCAGTGATTGCATGAGGAATTGTATTTCCTACTGTTGGTACAGTAAATACATTTTTCTTAGCATCTTCGATTGCTTTTTTAATAGCATCTGGTACTTCGTTCGCTTTTCCAGTTCCAAATCCAACACGTCCTTTACCATCACCAATAACAACTAATGCAGCAAAACGGAAACGACGTCCACCTTTTACTACTTTAGTAACACGGTTAATAGTAACTACACGTTCTTCGAATTCTTTTTCATTGCGGTCTCTTCTTGGTTTTCTATCATTTGGTCTTTTGTTACCCATAGGCTTTTTAGTAGCTACAGGTTTATTTTCCATTGTTGTATTTTCCATCGTGACCTCCTATTAAAATTTCAGCCCTGCTTCACGAGCAGCTTCGGCTAACGCTTTTACACGTCCATGGTAAATGTATCCACCACGGTCGAATTTAACTTCCGTAATTTTTGCTTTTGCTGCTAAGTTAGCAATTTCTGCACCAACTTTTGCAGCCGCTTCTACATTTCCACCATTTTCTAATTTCATTGAAACACTACTAGCCGCAACTAGTGTCTTTCCATTTACATCGTCAATGATCTGCGCATGAATGTGTGCGTTTGAACGGAATACGTTCAAGCGAGGACACTCAGGAGTTCCACTTATTTTAGTACGAACACGTGCATGACGACGTTTACGTTCATTATTTCTATCAGTTTTCTTAAGCATATTTTAACTCCTTCCCGCCTACTTCTTAGCAGCTGTTTTACCTTCCTTACGACGAACGTATTCACCTTTATAGCGAATACCTTTTCCTTTGTAAGGTTCAGGTTTTCTTACAGCTCTAATGACTGCAGCACATTCACCGACTCTTTGTTTGTCGATTCCTGATACTTTAATTTCTGTAGCTGATGTACATTCACAAGTTAATCCATCTTCAATTTCGATTTCAACTGGGTGAGAGTAACCAACTGTTAAGACTAATTTTTTACCCTGCATAGCAGCACGGAAACCAATCCCAACTAATTCAAGTTCTTTTGTGAAACCAGTGTGTACCCCTTCAATCATGTTTGCGATTAAAGCACGAGTAGTTCCATGTAATTGTTTTGTATGTTTCTGTTCATTTTGGCGTACTACTGTAATAGTATCACCTTCCACTTTAATATCCATAAGTGGAGAGAACTGACGAGCTAAAGTTCCTTTAGGACCTTTAACAGTCACCTCATTCTTGTCAGTGCAAGTAAATTCTACACCAGCAGGAATGGTAATCAGTTTATTCCCGATACGTGACATTTCTTTACCTCCGTATGTCTTTTCTTACCAAACGTAAGCGACTACTTCGCCACCAACGTTTTTACTTCTAGCATCTTTATCAGTCATTAGACCATGTGAAGTAGAGATAATTGCAATTCCAAGTCCGTTTAATACTCTAGGCAATTTTTCTGCTTTTGCGTATACACGTAATCCTGGAGTTGAAATTCTCTTTAATCCACTAATTACTTTTTCGTTATTTGGACCGTATTTCAATGTTACAGTAATCGTTTTTTTCACATCACCTGCAACACTAAAATCAGTAATAAATCCTTCTTCTTTTAAAATTCTAGCAATTTCTGCTTTTTCTTTACTTGCAGGCATTTCTACTGTTTCGTGACGTGCTTGAATAGCGTTACGAACTCTAGTAAGCATATCTGCAATTGGATCTGTCATCATCATTTTGACTTTCCTCCTTCTTACCAGCTTGCCTTTTTTACTCCAGGAATCTGCCCTTTATAAGCTAATTCTCTAAAGCAAACACGGCATAGTTTGTATTTACGTAATACTGAGTGAGGACGTCCACAACGTTCACAACGTGTATATTCACGAGTTGAATATTTCTGAGGGCGTTTTGATTTAATAATCATTGCTTTCTTTGCCATTGACTAGTGTCCTCCTTTTTTGAAAGGCATTCCCATTTCTTCAAGTAATGCTTTCGCTTCTTCATTTGTTTTAGCAGTAGTGACAATTACAATGTCCATACCACGAAGTTTGTTAACTTTATCGTAGTTAATTTCAGGGAAGATAATTTGTTCTTTAATCCCTAAAGTATAGTTTCCACGACCATCGAATGATGTTGTACTTACCCCACGGAAATCTCTTACACGAGGAAGTGTAATGGATACTAATTTATCTAAGAAGTCATACATCTTTTCACCTCTTAGTGTAACTTTACAACCAATTGGCATACCTTCTCTTAATTTAAAGTTGGCGATTGACTTTTTAGCTCTTGTGATTACTTGCTTTTGCCCTGTAATCTGTGTTAATTCAGCAACTGCTTCATCTAACACTTTAGGATTAGCAACTGCTTCTCCAAGACCAATGTTAAGAACAATTTTTTCTACTTTAGGCACTTCCATAACAGAAGAGTAGTTGAATTTCTTAATTAAATTTGGTCCAATTTCTTTTACATATTTTTCATTTAGGCGGTTCATCTATTTACCTCCTTATTTAACAGTAGCGCCAGTCTTTGCATAGACGCGTACTTTCTTTCCGTTTTCTTCTTTAAATGCAATTCTGCTAGCCTTTTTAGCTTTTGCATCGTAAGCCATTACGTTTGACACGTGAATTGGAGCTTCGAATTCAATCATTCCTCCATCAGGGTTTTGCTGTGTTGGTTTTAAATGTTTTTTCTTCATATTAACACCTTCTACAACAACCATATCTTTTGAAGGGATTGCTTTGATTACTTCAGCTACAGTACCTTTGTCAGCACCTGTAATAACTTGAACTTTATCACCTTTTTTGATTTTCACAAAGATACCTCCTTATAATACTTCTGGTGCTAAAGACACAATTTTCATAAAGTCTTTATCACGAAGTTCTCTAGCCACTGGTCCAAAAATACGTGTACCACGTGGTGTATTATCATCTTTAATAATTACTACTGCGTTGTCGTCAAATTTAATGTAAGTACCATTTTCTCTTCTCACACCGTATTTTGTACGAACGATGACTGCTTTTACAACATCACCTTTCTTCACTGTTCCACCTGGTGTAGCCTGTTTAACAGCACATACCACGATATCACCGATGTTTGAAGTTCTACGTCTACTTCCACCAAGTCCACGGATTACTAATACTTCTTTAGCTCCTGTATTGTCGGCTACGCGTAATCTAGTTTCATTTTGAATCATATATATTACCCTCCTCGACCTATAGAACTACGGCTTTTTCAACGATTTCAACTAAACGGAATCTTTTAGTAGCACTTAATGGACGTGTTTCCATAATAACTACCTTATCCCCAACTTTAGCTTCATTCATTTCATCATGAGCCTTAAATTTCTTTGAATATTTAACACGTTTCCCATATAAAGGATGTGTTTTCTTAGTTTCAACAATAACAGTGATTGTTTTGTCCATTTTATCTGAAACAACTGTTCCACGATAAACTTTACGGTTAGATCTTTCCATTGTTTACTTGATCCTCCTATTCCTGACTCGCTGCTTCACGTTCTGTGATCACAGTTTTAATTCGTGCAATTGTTTTCTTCACATCTTTCATACGAGCTGTGTTTTCTAATTGCCCTGTAGCTTGTTGAAAGCGAAGGTTGAAAAGTTCTTCCTTTAAGCTATCGATATCTTTTAGTAATTCTTCATTACTTCTTTCTCTAATTTCTTTTGCTAACATGGATTACTTTTCTCCTTTCTTCACGAATTTACATTTTACTGGAAGTTTGTGAGAAGCTAAACGGAATGCTTCACGTGCTACTTCTTCTGGAACTCCAGCGATTTCAAACATAATACGTCCTGGTTGTACAACTGCTACCCAGCTATCTGGAGCACCTTTCCCAGAACCCATACGTACTTCTAATGGTTTTTTCGTTCTTGCCATGTGAGGAAAGATTTTAATCCAAACCTTACCACCACGTTTCATGTAACGTGTCATCGCAATACGAGCAGCTTCAATTTGACGATTACTTACATAATTACCAGTATCAGCCATTAAACCATATTCACCAAACGCAATTTCACGTCCAGCTTTTGCACGACCTTCGTAAGATAAACGGTGAGGTCTTCTATATTTTGTTCTCTTAGGCATTAACATAATTAATTACCTCCTTCAACATTCGCAGCTACTGGTGTAGCTTCTTCTTTCTTAGGAGCAGACTGCTGAGGGCGACGGTTAGGACGATCTCCTCTTCTGTTGTTTCTTCTTCTATCGTTCATGTTGTTTTTTGGTGCTTCTGGTTCTTTTACCATTTCTCCTGGTAAAACTTCCCCACGACAAATCCAAACTTTAACACCTAAACGACCGTAAGTTGTTGCTGCTTCTTCCCAAGCATAGTCAATATCAGCACGTAATGTATGTAAAGGTACATTAC